>JBHORE010000192.1:0-39161 GCA_042408415.1 Thermobaculum sp. | reverse complement strand
TGCGGACTACAGCTGGAGCTTCACCGTCACGTCGGATGGTACTCCACCCGACACGACTATCATCTCTGGGCCATCGGGGACCACCAGCCAGACATCAGCCACCTTCCAGTTCTCCTCCTCGGAAGAGAACTCCTCCTTCCTCTGCTCCCTCGATGGCTCTCCTTTCTCCCAATGCTCATCCCCTGTGACCTACTCCGGCCTTCAGGATGGCAGCCATACCTTCCAGGTCAAGGCTGTGGACCAGGCAGGCAACCAGGATCCTTCCCCTGCCTCCAGATCCTGGACCATCGACGCTACCCCTCCCACCATCACGGGTACCACGCCTGTCGATGGACCAAACGGAGTGGCCGTGCACACCAACGTGGTGATCACCTTCTCTGAGGCGCTGGATCCAGGCAGCGTGCAGGACAACACGATCTACCTAGCCAAACAGGGTGAGAGCAACAAGGTACAAGCAACACTGTCCTACGACAACAGCAGCTTCAAGGTCACGCTAGACCCAGCGACCAACCTCGAGGGCAACACTACTTACGTGGTAACGGTCAAGGGAGGCGCTGGGGGTGTAGCCGACGCTGCGGGTAATCCCCTAGCAGCCGACAGGACATGGAGCTTCACGACGGCCTCGGCCAACGCCTTCGTCGCCATACGTGTGGATTCCGGCCAGACCACCAACTATACAGACGGTAATGGCAACGTGTGGTCGGCTGATACGGGCTACACCGGCGGCACCGTCACGAAGGGCACGACATCCGACATAGCAGGCACAAACGACGACAAGCTCTACCAGAAGGCCAGAAGTGGGGGCAACTTCAGCTACCGATTCCAGGTACCCAACGGCACCTATACCGTGCGCCTGAAGTTCGCAGAAACCTACTGGACCGCGGCCGGGCAGAGGGTATTCAACGTGGACATAGAGGGTAAGAGGGTGCTGAGCAACTTCGACATACTGCAGGTAGTGGCGCCCAAGACGGCTCTGGACAGGACATTCAAGGTCGAGGTCTCGGATGGTCAACTGGACATCAACGCCACCAAGATCGTGAACTATCCTTTGATATCAGCCATAGAGATCACTGAATAGGACTGAGAGGAGCAAAAGAAGTGCCGAGGCAAGTAGGCCAATGGTTAGCGGTTATCATGGTGCTGGCGATCGCCAGCACCTACCTATCTTGGAATGAGAAGGATACGGCCGCAGCCACGGCCTACACGCTGCTCTTTAGCACCAGCAGCGATCGATCCAACGCACAGCCGCTGCAAGGGCAGAACGTGTACGGCAACGTGTACGTCTTCACCTCTCCAGACACCAACGTCTCCACGGTCAGCTTCTATATAGATGACCCCAACATCATCAACTCACCCTATAGAGTGGAGAAGACTGCCCCTTACGACCTAAATGGGGGGACAATCTCAGCTGCCTCTCCCTACAACACCTTGCTTTTGGCCGACGGACAACACTCCATAATCGCGGTCATCAAGCTCATCGACGGTAGCGCACAGAAGATCACGGCCAACTTCAGTGTGATCAACGCCGCCCCACAACTACAGTTCAACACGACGTCCGTGGTCTGGTCGGTCGGCAGTGGTGGCACAGCTGCCAAGCAGGTCTCCCTCACAGGGGGTAGTCCACCGGCCAGCTACACGCTGTCTCACAGCTCCTCCTGGCTCAACGTACAGCCCTCCAGCGGCACCACTCCAGCAAACATAACCCTCACAGCAACCACACAGGGCTTGCAGCCAGGGATATACACGGACACACTATTGGCTAGCGCCCCAAACTACAAACCCGCGTCCCTTAGGGTAACCATCACGGTTGGCGAGCAGATACACCTCTCATGGACAGGCGATCCCTCTAGAAGCATGACCATCATATGGCGCACACTGGATGCATCCATCCCATCGCTGGTGCAATACAGACAGGCTGGTTCTAACACTTGGCAAGAGGCCTCCGGCACGCTCCGCGCCTCCGGTACTAGCGGTACCCTACACGAAGTAACGCTGTCGGCACTTAGTCCGTCCACAAGCTACGAGTACAGAGTAATGCTGGACGGTTCCACTTGGAGCAGGATCTATACTACTCACACCGCTCCTCCGAGGGGGCCAGCAGACCTGGACGTGATCTACGTCGCCGACACTGGCCTAATAGGCCGGGAAGATGGACTCGCTAGCGGCACTCAGCAGGTAATAGATGAGATAGCACGGATGCATCCCGACCTGGTGCTGCTCGGTGGCGACTACGCATACTACAACACCGACAAGAGATTCGGCTCCCTGGATAACACCATAGATGCCTGGTTCAACCAGATGCAGCGTATAGGAGCCGAGATCCCAATGATGCCCACCTACGGCAACCACGAGACCTTGCTGGGAGAGGGTTACTCCTCGTGGTCAGCCAGGTTCGCCACGCCACAAGGATACGATAACAGAAAGAACTACTCCTTCGATATAGGGGACGTGCATTTCGTGTCGATCTACTCGATAGAAAACTCCAAAGGACTCTCAAGCGGACAACTACAGTGGATCGAGCAGGACATCTTGGCAGCCAAGGCCGCGGGGCAGAGGTGGATCGTGCCTTTCTACCACGTGTCGCCGTTCGCTGATGGGCGCAACCATCCATCAAATCTTGAGCTAAGGTCACAGCTGGGCCCGCTGTTCGAGCGGCTTGGTGTCAAGATCGCCGTGAGCTCGCATGACCAGGCCTACGAGCGCACCTACCCTTTGGTGAACGTGCCCAGCTCGAACACCCCGACGTCCACAGCCAGGGATTGCTACACAATGTCGGATGGCGTGACCTGGGTGAAGTCCAGCCCTGGAGGCAAGGAGAGCAACAAGAACGGCAGCTTCTCCCAGTTCGCCACCAACCCACCACCAGCATGGACCGCCTACCGCGACAACACCATGCATCACTTCCTAAGGATACGCTTCTCAGCAAGCGGCATCATGCGAGTAGAGGGCTATGGTGTGAGGGGTGATGGCAGTCCACCCGTCCTGCAGGACAGCTTTACGTACACGACTGGGAACTGCGGCAGCACAGGACCCGAGACGACGATCACGGCTGGACCATCGGGGACCACCAACCAGGCATCAGCCACCTTCCAGTTCTCCTCCTCGGAAGAGAACTCCTCCTTCCTGTGCTCCCTCGACGGCTTGGCCTTCTCCCCCTGCTCATCCCCGGTGACCTACTCCGACCTCCAGGATGGCAGCCATACCTTCCAGGTCAAGGCCGTAGACCAGGCAGGCAACCAGGATCCCTCTCCTGCCTCCAGGACCTGGACCATCGACGCTACCCCTCCCACCATCACGGGTACCACACCTGTCACCGGAGCCAACGAGGTGCCCACTAACACGAAGGTCTCTATCGTCCTTTCGGAGAGGGCAGATCCCACGAGCATAAACGGCAGCACCTTCTACCTGATGAAAGCAGGAAGCAGTCTGCCCGTTCCCGCCCAAGTGAGCTACGACGATGCTCTCAAGATCGCCACCCTGCAGCCAGATGCGCCGCTGGAAGCCGGCAGCACCTATACAGCCAGGGCCACGGGCGACATCAGGGACCTGGCGGGCAACAGGTTGCCCTCCGATTACTCTTGGACTTTCACAGTTTCCTCCAACGCCCCCGCCAACGGGCTGCTCGGGGAGTACTTCAACAACAGCGACCTGACCAACCTGGCGCTAACTCGGGTGGATCCAGCGGTGGACTTCAACTGGGACTACGGCTCACCGGATCCCTCCATAGACCCTGATACTTACTCCGTGCGCTGGACAGGCATGGTGAAAGCCGATCGCTCGGAGACCTACACCTTCTACACTCGGAGCAACGACGGCGTCAGGCTGTGGGTGAACGGCAAGCTGCTGATCAACAACTGGACAAACCACGCCGAGACGGAGAACAAGGGGGGCATCAGCCTCACGGCGGGCACTTGGTACCAGATCAGGCTGGAGTACTACGAGGGCACAGGCAGATCTGTCATCAGGCTACTGTACTCTTCACCGAGCACGCCCAAGCAGGTCATCCCAAGCGATCACTTGAGAACACCGTGAATGATCACAATCTGGGATGATTCTTGGAAGTAACTCCAGGATCTGCATGCAGGTACAGCCTTGGGGCTGCATACACCACCGGCCAGCAGCCAAACCCTACGGGCACAAGTGCATTCCTTATCTGATGTCCAATGCACAGGGATCAACAGGGCAGGAAGCTAGCAGGCTTTCGGATAGCCCTCAACCTGTCCTCTGATCGGGAGCAAGCCACGGGCCTTAGGAAGTCTCCTATAGCTCAACAGGTAACCATCATCTTCCCTACCCAAGCACCGCTGAAGTCCGGGTGGGCAGATCCAGCATGAGGTTACTGTTCAAAGTGGCGAGTTCTCTACTTGCCGGAAGGATTGCAGACGCTCTAGCCGTGATGCTCGCCAGGGATGTGTCCACCGGCGCCAAGCATGCCCTCGTGCGCAAGCGGCACGATGTGAGCCATCACATAATCCGAGTGCCCCGAGAGCCTATGATACAACGGTTTGACATCAATTTGATTTAGAAGGTGCCATTGTCTGTTGCAGGTCATCCCTGCAGTACCAACTCTGCACTGGGGTGGTACGAGTAGGGCAAGATTAGAGGCGGCCATTATAGTTCAACGTTGAACTAGCTGGCTCAGCTACGCTCGAAGAAGGTCAGGAGGTTGTTATCGGGATCAAGCACCGCGAACTCGCGCGTGCCCCAAGGCTTGTCCTCAAGTTGACCGTTAGGGTGCACGATACCTTGAGGTAGCAGGCGATCGTAGAGCGCATCTACTCCTCTTACCTCCACCCTGCAGCTAGCGGTCCCAGCGATAAACGACTCCGCACCCGACAGGACTGGGTAGCCATCGGTGCGAGCTCGCCAGCTCTCATCGGTGGCGGCCCACAGATGGAGCTCGACATCGCCCCATTGCAGGATGGCAAAGCCTTCTTCAGAATGGGGGCACTCGAAGCCCAGTACATCACGGTAAAAGGCCAAGCTGACCTCTATATCCCTCACCGGCAGGGCAGGAATCGCACTCAAGGCATCAACTGTAGCTTCCAAAAGACCTCCTCCTAGGTATGTTGGGCATTACACTAACCTACTGGCTGGTATTATAATGCTTGTAGTGTTGGATTACCAACGCCAATCCTATCAGCTATCACCAGAGGTGCTTCTGAGGCATCGGTGACGAGGAGATATCATGCTGCAGGTTATTTCCGTGGTCGGCGCCATAGCTATACTCCTAGCCTTTGCCGCCAACCAGTTCCGTTGGCTAGACAGGACGAGCATCGCCTATCAGGGGTTCAACCTCATGGGATCTCTTCTGCTTACGGTCGTAGCAGTGTCCGAAAGGCAGTACGGCTTCATCCTGCTGGAGGGAGTGTGGGCGATCGTTAGCCTGTGGGGCTTGATAACTCTCTCGACCGGACGCTCCTCTCAAGCAGACAGACGAGCCGACTGATGAACGCTTGCTGCCGGGTATGAGCGCACAACTATCCTGCAGCATCACCCACGACGAAGCGGAGGGTATCCCTCACCCTAGGTAAGGCCGCCGCTCTTGCCTACATTACAAGGCACCCTAGCGCTTGGCATCTTTGATAAACTCAGGCATCTCCGATAGGGGTAGCCTGTGGTCGGGCGACACAGCCTCCCCTCCCTCGACATGGTATTTCCCAAGTGCTCCCCAGAGCACAACGTAGTGCTCGGGGCCTGTATCCCTTGTCATCGGATTGTCGTCTCGTGCAAGCAGTAGCACTACCTTCTCCCCAGCCCGCAAGTCAGGCTCGGCAGACGACAGCATCCGGTCATCACCCACCTGCCCACCGGTGATGCGCACCCTCACGGTGTCTAAGCTCTCAGGCCCATAGAAGATCTTCTCGACCTTGACTGGATAGTCGGTGAAGATGGTGTACTCACCAGTCGGCAAATCCTGCACGCTCGAAGCCTCCCTAGGGAACTGACCATCAGGTGTATTCCACCTACTGGCATAGGGTTCACCTACCGTCCCCAACACTACCAGGTCCGCAAGCGCCACCCTTTCTCTGGGAGTGGAGGCGGCAATGGAGCCGTGCTGGTAGATGGTCAAGGGCTGCCTGGGCTCCTCATCCTCAAGGTATAGATCTCTTGCACCCAAGCTCGCCAGGGAGACCAGGGTCACCGCCAGGGCTAGGAAGATCGACGTGCGCAGTGGCCTTCCCCTGATGCCTCCATGGTAATGTGCCTGGCGAGCTTTCAGTATACTTCCCTTCATTTTTGTGCCCTCCCCTCTGGAAACTAGTACCATCAGTATTAGGGATATTGCCAGTTGACGCCGTTTTTATCCCAGGAAGTCAAAGTTTGCTTATACGTCTCACCTGGAGAAATGTATCCGTACATGGTAGTGCCAGGCAGCACCACTGCCACCGTGTCGATGATCCCCAATAGCTATACTGCTTGGTATAGAGATCATGGATGCCTGTAATAACAGGGAAGCAATCATACGTATTAGGTATGAGCTGAACTTATTCATGGACTTACTCTATACGCCAAACCTACAATTATTATTCTGTCAAGTGGATTATAACCCCGCCCCCCCGTTGTCAATAGGTAGTGGGAATTTCGACCACTGCGCTGCAATGGATGGTAAGAGCGTGCTTGGGACCTGAGGTCGTGCCAGCTAGCGCTTCTCTATGGCCCCTATATCAGGGGCCCTCCCAAGGTAGCTCTTGCCCTGCAGGTCCGATATGTTGGGCACGGGAGTACCGGCATCTACCAGCGGAGAGCCGTCCGGCAGCGACAGGTCTCCTTTGATAGCTCCGGGGATATCCGGCAGCTGAATGAAGCTGCCCGAGAGGTTGGTATGCTGTCCCTGGCCGCTATCTCGCCTGTAAGCATCTACATCCCCGGTGTACCTCCTGCCTCCGTACTCCAGCCCTCGAGTGGTATCAGTGGTCGCGAAGTAGTCGTAGTCCTCGTTCCACTTCCCAGTCTGCTCGCGCTCTCCGTAGTACCTATCCGAGGACCACCCCTGCGCTCCGGCGTTGGCAGATGAGCCCTCACCACCAGCGTCTATCCTGACCGTTTTACTGCTCCCCACCACTTCCAACCCCGAGAGCAGAGCGTTGTCGACCACGCTCCTAAATATTATGTCGAGCGAACCGTCCACAACCTCGACGTTAAAGGTGCGGTCGACGGCTGTCAGCGGTCCAGCAAACCTCAGGATATCGAAGTCGTGCAAGACCTCCTTCCCCTCTATCAAGACATCGAACACCCTTTGTCCAGGCTTGCTCCAGTAGGTCTCAGCAAACTTCAGCACCACCTTATAATGACCGTTAGGCAGGGGTATGTGGTAGGCGAAGTCACCGTACCTACCTTTTTGATAGATCTCGTCCTCATTGGTGCCCTTTATGTCCTCGGTAGTACCCTTAGTGACTCTACCGGCCATGAGGGTGCTGGCGTTACCCGGGGCCGCAAAGGCGTACCTAGTGGCAACAAACAGGTTGTTACGCAGCCAGAAGTGCTCCTGGCTACCACCGCCGCTGCCGAACTGGGCACCGCCGTTGGCTTCGGGCCTATCCGTCCAGAAGGTGTTGTGCACCACGTACACGAGCCCTGGGCCCGAGCTGGTGCCGGAGTACTTGAAGCCCGTGACGCCCACGCCCCTATTGCCAGTGGCATCGGCTCCTACGCCGTCGTTGCCCAGCTGCCATACCTGGTTGCGGAAGAAGTAGGCAGGACCGTAAGTGAGAGGCGCAGTGGAGAGCGCCACCGAGGCGTGCTCTATGCGGTTGTTCCAAGCTTTGAAGTTGATGGAGGGGCCGTCGATCTCGATCGCATCATCGGCTATCTGCGAGATGAAGTTGTCGTAGACGTCCTGGTTGTAGCCAGCGTAGCGGTCGTAGTCCTTCTGGTATCCAGGAGACACACCGTTGAAGTAGCCCCTGATGGTGTTGTAGCGCACCACCAAAGCATGCGCACCACCCCTGCCCCACACGGCGGTGGTCTCGGCCTCAGCGCCTATCCTCCGCCAATCTCCCTTACCTTCCTTGAGACGTAGCGATCCCTTGATGAAGAGCCAAGGAATGGCAGGATAGGAGGGATTCTCCGACCAGGTACCCTGATCCTCGAACAGGTTGTACTGCACGGTGTGGCGTGTGGGGTACCTGTAGCTTGGCTTCTGAGCCGCGCGGTAGACCACACTCGCCCCCTGGAAAAGGTTATGGTCCACGATACCGTTGTCGGCATCAGCATCGAACGCGATATCTGAGAGCCTTATCTCTAGCCCCGATAGACGCACGTTGTCGGCATCGAACACGACGTCGCCATCGAGCTCGCCCGCGGAATCCTTTAGCCATACGTACTGGGTGTTGGGATCCACATCTCCCGGTAGACGCACGTACACATCCCCATCAAAGGATGCGAAGCCATAGTTGTAAGACAGATTCTCGTACAGCAGCTCCACCCACCCCTCAGGGGTTTCCATGGAATAGCCTTCATGGGTACCTTTCTTTATGTCCCATTTGGCCACTCGCCGCAGCTGGGCATCACGAGAGGAAGCGAACTCCATCCTAAGCACCCCCTGCACCGGCGCCTGCCTCCAGACCCAGATCGAGAACCTCTTACCCGTAGCGGGGCCCCTCAACTCCACCTTCTGCCATGGAGCCTCATACGGCCCTCCCGTACCTCTAGGAGAGGATACCACCTTGGGCTCAATGACTGCGTGTTTGCCCAAATTGATGGGTCGACGGTCTTTGTCCACAGCGGGGTACTGAGCCACCAACGTCAAGGGAGACTTCCTCTCGACTGTGGGCGGGGCGTAAGAGCCTGGCCCCACCTGCACCACAGCCCCTGAAGGCGCATCCTTGAAGGCTTTCTCTAACGTGCGCCAAGCATCATCCGGTGACCTACCGCTATGGGCATCGTTGCCGTCGGCGCGCACGAAGTACTGCGGCGCGAGCTCCCCCGCAGGAGCTATGTTGTCCTCCCAGGTCCTCACGCTCTGGGTAATGACCTGCTGACCGGCCACCCCGTCGGGGTCCTCAACCGACACCCTGAGCTCATAGCTCGTACCGGGCTGAAGCAGCAACACCGACCCGTAGAACGTATCGTTGCCCACTCGCCACATCGGCAACGCATTGCGCCAAGGCTCATCACCAGTGCGAAACTGCAGCTGCACGCGTGCGTTGCCGTTGACATCGCCCTCGAAGGGCAGCTCAACGGCGATGCTGTTGTACGTGGGCTGCAGTTGCAACTCTCCAAGGCGAATGGAGGCAGATGAGGATCGCGGAGTAGACCTGCTAGGTGTTGAGGTAGGGGTCATAGGGATCGCCGTGGGGAAGTTAGCAACCCGGCCGGTGACCTGTGTTGGAGTAGGTGTAACCTGTTGCGTCTTATCCCCTCTTCGACCGCCCAGGGAGCAGCTAGCTGTCGAGAAGACGATCCAGACGGCCACCACAGCGAGGATCCATACAGGGGCTGGTCTCAAACATCACCTCCTATAGTCGAACACCCGCAGGCTCAATTGTATGACGGGGACATGTCCCACAGGTTGATTTTGAGAGTAGGGAACGTTGAGGCACGCCGTCAGACAGCTTTACCCTTGAACAGGCAATTGGAGGCTATAAGCACCGTCCAGGCCACGCCCCTTATAGACCCCGACAGCTGGCCCATCCAACTGCTCGCTTCCTCCCCCCAGATGTAGGTGCGGTAGCCCCTAAAGGCCCTGCCCATGGGCTGCAGCATGAGGCAATAGGCCATCCGAAACTGGTTAGCCCTGAGGTTGTAGTGCCTGGGAGGGCGCAGCATCCACTTTACACCCGACAGGCCATCCACGAGAACTCTCCTAACGCGTCCAGGAGACAGGGCCTCCAACACGTTCTGGGGCACCGGCGTACCCAATAGGGCTCGCGCCCGGTCGAGCGCAAAGAACGTGAGGATATCTGCCCGCCAGCTGCGAGCTATCTGCTCCACCCTGCCCCAATCTACGGGCTCGCGCCTTACCAGCCTATCGACATCCGCTAGGAGCCGGAGAAGTCCCGTGTCGTGCTTCGGCATGTGCAGGGCAAGGAACACCAACAGCTCCTCGGTTGGCAGATCGAGCATGTCCTTGCTGGCACACGCCCTCTCTACCCTCTCCCAGAGAGCGTGGACGCTGACGGGCACGAAGCGCGGATCAGTGAGGTTCCAGTGCAGCTCCACCACGTAGCTTGCCCGACCAGAGGTTCTCACCAGGGGAACACCGTGGAAAGGATGGTGCGCCACGCCAGGCTTAGGGTCTTCGAGGGGGCGATATCCCAAGCTCTCAAGCGTTCGATAGGCTGCAGCCCTATCCCTGGGCCGCACCAGGAGATCTATGTCTCCACACCTACGGGCATCCATGGCGGGATAGAGCCTCTTGAGCAAGGCCACGCCCTTGAGAGGTATAACCGAGAGGCCTCTGCTGATCAACTCCGACTCCAGCCTGTCAAGCTCGGCAGCAGCGGCCATGTTGGTCATCATCACGCTCAGCCTATGGGCCTTGACGTGCTGAGCCAACTCCTCCGGCAAGCGCTCAGCTACCATAGGCCACAGCGGGCTGTAGGGCAGCAGAGACACAACATCCTGTAGAGCGGCCAAGGAGATGAAGGCCTCCCAATCCAAGGCACCCTCGGCCATCATGGCTTCAACTTGGGGGCGGGCACCACAACCCGGGTCGCCGCTTACCAAGAGCAGCAGCAATCGCTCCTCAGGGGTGAGCTTGTATCCATTAGCCAACATCGCCCTCACCGCCCACCAGCCCCGTAGCAACCCGTGCTTTGGAAGCCAAGAGATCCTCGTAGACTCCCAGGTAGACCGCCTTCTGCTCGGACCACCTATAGCGGGAGTACAGCTCCGTAGCCCACCTAACCTGCTGCTCCCTTCTGACCGGATCTGCGGACAGTTGGATTATCGCCCTGGCGAGGTCCTCGGGGTTCCCGGGCTCAAAATAGGTCACCGAGCCCTCAGGGAAGTAGCGCTCGAACGTCTCCCACCGGGAGATGACCACGGGCACTCCCAGAGCCACGTACTCCATCAGCTTGTTGGGCAACACCAGGTCGTTCAGCATGCCCACGTAGCCCACATCGGCTGAGGCCAAGGTAGCTATCAACTCATCCAGCTCGACGAACCCCCTGAACTTGACCTTATTGCCCAGACCCAGCCGTGCCACCAGCTCCCGCAATCGCGCCTCGTATTCTCCCTTGCCGAATATCTGCAGCTCCACATTAGGGACCTCTCTAGCTATCTTGGGCAGGGCCTCTATGAGCGTCTGTATGCCGTACCTCTCGAGGATCGAGCCGTGAGTGACTATCCTAAAGACGTCTTCCTCTTTGTGCACCACCTCAGGGCGCCTAAATACGTTATCGTCGGCGGAATTGAGCACGACGGTAACCTTCGAGGGATCAGCCCCTCGGGACAGCGCCAACCTCTTGGGCAGCTCTTGCGTGACCAGCACATGATCGGCCAACTTATAAGCCAGGCCCTCCAACCATCCCAAAGCCCTCACCACTGGATGACGAGATGACAGCCCTTTGAGATATGCCAGCAGCTCGGGCATGTTGTCGAACACGTAGAACACAACGGGCGTACCTGTCAGCTTGGGCACGAGCGCGGTGAATATCAGGATGTCGGGCATGTTGTCCACCTCGACCACGTCGAACCTCCTGCGCAGGTGCAGCCAGGTCACCTGCAGGAAGGCAATCAGAGTGAAGGCCGAGTACTCCCAAGCGTACCTCAGGGGCGAGCCCCGGCGGTGCTCCACGGGCATGCGGAGCACCCTCACCCCGTTCAACACCTCCCTGGAGGACTGTCCCTCTCGTCGCAAAGCCACTACCGTGACATCGTAGCCAGCCTGAGCTAGTGCCTCAGCATCACGCTTGACGTGGGTGTCTGGGTAGTAGTTATGGCGTATTATGCAGACCGATCTGCGAGCTCTATCTTCTGCCATGGACTGCGTACCTCTCTGTGACCTCTCGTTTCCCCAGCGCATGCTCGTAGACCTCCAGCACTCTCAAGGCGATGTTCTCCCGGGACAGATGGCCTATGCGCGACCTGCCTTCCGTGCGCTTGGGGTTAGAGAGCACCTTTACGAGGGCATCAGCTATGAGGACAGGATCACGCTCGACCAGGTAACAGCCCTCTGTATCCCCGATCACTTCGGGCACATCGCCCACCCTCACCGACACTACCGGCAGGTTGCAGGCCATCGCCTCCTTGACCACCATCGGGGAGCCCTCTAGGTCGGAGGTGAGCACCAGGGCATCACACGCGTTCATGTAGATCGGCACGAGGTCGTGCGGCTTCTTGGTGAGCAGCACCAGCTCGGCCTCCGGCATGTACTCCTTGACATGCTCCATAGCGCGCTCCACCAGGTCGAACCGCTTCTCGGGGCGCCAGTAGTCGCCCGCCCACAGCACCAGGGGTTTGTCTTGAGGCAGGCCGGCGCGTTCCCGCGCCTCTGCCCGGGGCATGGGGCGAAAGGTTTCAAGATCCACGCCGCAGGGGATCACCCAACCGTCCTCGTCGGCTAGGGCCTGCCTGACCTCCTCGGTGACGTGTATGACCTCATCAAAGAGCGGTGTCATGAGCTTGCAAAGTGGTGCCTGCCATGGGGGTTGGCCCAGCGCCTCGGGACCGTGGTGGGTCAGCACGGTCTTGTATCCCCACTGCGCCCTGGCCACCACTCCCGCCAATACGTAGTGCGCGTGGATCAGGTCGTACCGGTGCCGCAGCAGCCGCAGCCAGAACCTGGGGAAGGCCCACAGGTAGTTCCACGTGCTCTTGCGGCCGTTGAAGTACAGCACATCCACATCCACGCCCAGCTCCCTGAGAGACTCCACCTGGTCGTACACAAAGGTACCGAAGGACGGCATATCCTCCGTGGGATACATGTTGGTCACCACCAAAACCTTCACCTCGCGCCTCCTCGCCGCCAAACAGGGTCGGGAGTGTTCCTCTGGCTAGGGTTCGAGAGGAAGAGAGCGTTGAGCCAGGTCTCGAACCTGCTCATGTACAGGAAGAACACCTCCTGTAGGATGGAGTCGTTCACCTCAGCAAAATCACGGTCGCTGGCGACGACCCTTAGGCCGTACCTGCGAGCGATCTGGAGGTACATCTCTCGCTCGACCTCCAGATCCGAGTGCCAGGGCTCCTCCGGCTTGCGAGATCGTGCCTGCTGCGGAGACACATCTAGTAGGTAACCCAAGCCTGGGCGGGGCACAGCATGGAGCATGAAGGCCACAGCAGCCCTCGTGACCACGTCTTCGGAAGGGAGAGAAGCCCTAAGCTCGACAACGGAATCGTAGATATAGCGATCGCACACCACTATCTTCCCGGTTCTAGCCCGTAGATGGGCACAGCACAGGTAGGTGAGCACCTGGTCCAGGGCCACTGCCCACGACCATCCCCACCTCAGCCAACGGCTGGACAGCGACCTGCGCCTGCGTCGGGTGGCATCCGCCTCCTGAGAGGTGCGCGAGCCCCCCAGCCTGCGCTTGAGGCGAGAGGCCAGCGAGAGCAGGCCCGTGGACCCTCCCCTAGCCCAGAAGTACTTGGCCTTCAGCTCGCACAGGGAGAAGGCCTCTGTGAGCGCTTTGGCGTGCACGGTCTTGCCCGCGCCATCCATCCCGCTTAGAGATATCACCATGCCTGCCTGCGGGCGCACCCTGGACTTCAACTTGATCCCCCAGATGAGGGTGAGTAGGGTATCCTTTAGTCTTTCCTGGCCGGAGCGTTCGAGATCGGACGCTATCTTGCTGTAGTAGAGGTACTTGCAGAAGAGGTAGGAGAGGTCCAACGGGAGATCAAGGTGATCTGCGGTCCTGATATCATCCAAGCGCTTGCGAATGATGCCTTTGGACCCTGCTATCGCCTCAAACTGCGCCAAGCGTTGGGGAGGTATCAGTCCCTCGCCGAACATAGCCCTCTCTACCCAGTCATACACCAGCAGCAGGAAGGCCAGGCCATTCTCCCAACCGCGACTGCGAGCTGTAGAGAGCATGTAGTCCCAGTCCAGGTAGCCGCCTCGAAGTTCTAAGGAGTGTCTTACCCTCATAACGTCCACCAGCCTTAGCTCCTTGTTCTCGTAGCAGGCGTGCGCTAGGTTGATAAGGACAGCATCCTCTGGGGAAGGGACATTTATGCCCGGATCATCTGGAGCCACCCGCATCCTATCCCATACTGCCTCGTCGTCCAGGAAGCCCACGAACCAGGCTATCCGCTCGTGCACGTGGATAGCCGACACACACCTGCCACCACGGAACCTGCGGAAGAGGTACTTGCCGGGCTCCTCGACGTTGCGCACCTCCACGTATCCCATAGCTCGGAGCACTTCCCTGGCCGTATAGGCATCTCGTGGCCGGAAGAGCACGTCTATGTTGTCGCTGGTGTGAGGGAAAGATGGGTAGTTACCAGCCGACTTGATCATCAAGCACTCGATCCCAGCCTCAAGCCAAGCCAGGCGAGCCAGCTCAAACTCCCCACGCTGGGTATCGTACCAGGTGCGCTCCTCGCACAGAGCCTCTACAAACTCCGAGGACTCTCGCAGCCAACCCGGAAGGGTATGAGACAGCGCCAACAGAGGGTATTTGTTCCTCCGCAGCCAAGCTATCAACTCGGTCACCGGGCTTTTGTCAGTCGGCAGGGCGAACTGACCATAACGGAGGAACTGCAGGAAGGCCTCCATGTTGGGAGAGAGCTCTACCCTGTGGGTACTCGCCAGCACCATCACCTTGCCTCCACGATCATCGCGTGCCGCCTTCTTGCTGCCTCCAACACCCTTCCAAACCCCTCTTCGATGGATATGGCAGCTTTCCATCCCAACAACTTCTGTGCCTTGCTTGGGTCAGCATAACGCGCCTGTACCCCTACAGGCTTGTTTACCAGGGGCTTGATCTCGGGCTCGTATCCTTCCAGGCGTGCGAAGATGGCTGCGACCTCAAGAAACGTCGTCAGCTTGCCGGAGCCTATGTTGACCGCGCTGCCGTCGCCTATCACCTCCACGGCACGCAGCATCGCCTCCACACAGTCATCGATATGCACGAAGTCCCTTCCCTGCTGGCCGGAGCCCCAGACGATGAGGGGATCTTCCCTTCGGGCGGCACGTGCTGCGATCGCAGGCACTGGGTAGGACTCGTCTTGATCCTCACCATAGCCTGAGAAGGGCCTGACGCAGGCCACGTGTAGGCCGTACTTCTGGGCAGCTATCCTAGCTAGGTACTCACCTGTGAGCTTGGCCCAACCGTAAGTCATGTCGGGCATGCCCAACCTGCCGTGATCGAAATCTATCATGTCCTCTCTGAGGGCCACGTGGCCCTCGCTCCCCTGCAGGTGTATAGGGTAAGCAGCGCTGGAGCTGGCGTAGAGTATCCTTGCAGGCCTAGCCTTTATCGCCCAGTTGAAGAACTCCGCATCTATGGCCAGGTCCGTGGCCACAGCAAGCGGATCGCCATCTATCTTCATCCGCCCCCCCACCACGGCCGCCAGGTGAAACACCAGGTCGAACTGCGGCAGCTTGCGCGCCACTTGAGGAGAGCTTAGCAGCTTCCTAACGTCCCCTTGCACGAAGACTATTCTGGATCCCTTAGGCAGAGAGTACTTCAGAAAGCCCTCATCTGTATAAGACCTGTAGGTCTCGTCCAACCAATGAACCGGAGAGGTGCCCGTCGAAAGGTCATCTATCACCCACACTTCCCAGCCATCATCCACCAGCCTTTGGAGGACATGCCTGCCGACGAACCCGCAACCTCCCGTAATTAGAGCCACACCCACGTCCATGCTATATCTCCTCTAGCTTCAACACGTCTTTCGAGTTGATCAAGATCTAACGATCGCCTCCTGGCCAGCACGTTTGATCTCAGGCTCAGGCAGCCATTCTTCTCCAATACACTGCTGCAATAGCCGAGAGGCAATAGCTTCCCATGTGTATGGCGCCACTAGCTGTCTATTGCCCCCAGGCCTGATACCCACCATATGCTGTACCGCCTCCAACAATTCATCTTCAGAGTCGCAGAACCGTATGCCCGGATGCCTCCCCATATCAAACATGTTCTCGAGGCCACCAAAGCGCGTTGATACCACGGGGAGATCGCAGGCCATCGCCTCCAACACCGAGAGCGGTACCTCCACTGAATTGTCGGTGGACTTGACGGGGAACAGATAGCAGTCCGACATTTGATAGAAGTGCTCAACGTGCGGCACATACTGCGTGATCACTCGCACGCCAGCATCGCTCAGCTCAGCTCCCAACTGCTCGTCCTGCTCGGTGCTCGAGCTAGCCACCAACACAGCCTGCAGTCCCAGGCGAGCTACCTCCCCAAGTAAGGTCACTCCCCTGCCGCGAGCTAGATGCCCCACGTGCAGCACCAAAGGCACATCCCATCGAAGGCCATAACGCTCGCGCAGGACCCTGCGCTCCTCCTCAGAGACGGGGGCAAACACCTTGCCGTCTATGCCGCTTGGGAGTAGCAGGCAATCGCGCCCCAGGGCCTGCAAGTACTCTTGGTTGCTGTTTGACTGCACGCACATCAGCATACGTGGTAAAGCCCTTATCACCATTTGTTGCCATCTGGGATGTCTGCGTGTCTGCAGTGCGAACATCAGCAGCTTGGATCTGCGATGGTAGATACGCAGCAGCGCAGCCCTTAGGAAGGAGAAGAAGGTGGCAGAACCTCGAGAGGCGTAGATCACCACATCAGGGTCAAAGGCTCTGAGATGCCTCCACAAGCGCCAGCTTAGGAAAGTCTTCCTGGCAGGCACATGCACCACGCCAGGCAACTCCACCGGCCCTTTGGTGGAGATAAGCCTGGTGTCAGCCATCTTACTTAGCGCGCGAGCCAACTCCCAGGTGAACTTCTTCACACCCTCATCCGGAGGGCCAGAGAGGTCGTCGCTGATCACACAGACCCTGATCGCTTTGGCCTTAGCTGACGTCAACATATCCTCCTCACCGGGAACTTACGTATGCAGTGTAGCTATGAAAGGTCAACTCGTAGTTGAGCCAACGTAAAGATCGAGTTGAGCAAATACGCCTTCCCGCGAATCACAAGCTGGACGGTATCTCAACCGTTGCTCAACCTCTTGCATGCAGAATATGCAGGGTATTCCTATGAAACATGGAGGTGACTTATCCACGCATGTCCACAGAGCCCAGAGTGTCCGTAATCATACCTTGCTTCAACCGAGCACATCTCCTGCGCGAGTGCCTGCTGTCATTAAGTGAAGTTGCATCACCCGACTGGGAGGTCATAGTAGTCGACGATGGCTCCACAGAGAACATAAGAAGCGTGGTGGAGACAACGATGCCCACCGCCAGGTACATTAGGCAAGATAACCAAGGGGCTGGAGCTGCAAGGAACACGGGCATAAAGGCCGCGCGAGGCAGGTACATCCGGTTTCTCGACTCAGACGATTACCTGCTGCCGGGGGAAGGTTTGCAAGCCCAACTTGACCTCATGGAAGCCGACCCAGAGATCGGCCTGGTGTACGGACAATCCATCAAGATAGGAGTAGATGGTCGGAAGATAGGAGTGCGCGTGCCCCCTCACATCCAGGGAAATTACGTTCGAGACGGCAAAGAGGAGCTGTATACACTGCTCTTTTACAGCTACATCACCACTTCCACCACACTAATTAGGCATTCAGCGATCGCCGAAGTCGGCGATTTCAGAGCCGACCTACCAACAGGACAAGATTGGGAGCTTTGGGTGAGGATAGCTAAGCGCTACAAGATAGGCTATGTCGATCTGCCTATATCGGCCTACAGGATACACACAGACAGCATCACCTCCAAAAAATCTGCCACCAAGATGCTCGACGTACACTTATCTGTGCTATGTGAGCTCTTTGCTGATGAGGAATTCTCCCATAGATATGGCCATCTGCTACCGGATATAAGGATCAATCTGCAGCTACGCGCTGCTCACATGACTTGGAGTCATGGAGATTCGAGACTAAGTAGGCAACACTCGGTCGAAGCTCTATGTCTAGCGTTAGCATCCCACAGATGGAAGTGCTTGCCAGCGATCGTTAGATCACTTAGCGTAAGTTTTGTGCCTATTGGCTTTCGTCAGCAACTACACACCTCTGTCCTCAGTCCTGAGAATATCCGAAAGGTTTTTGCAGGGTTAGTAGCTAAGCCGTGAGAGTAGGTATATGTATAGCCACCTACAAGCGTATACAAGAGTTGGCACGATGTTTGGAAAGTCTTGGTCGTCTACAGCTACCTTACAATAGCGACTTGATAGTCGAGGTATTCGTAGTTGACAACGATGCAAAGGGTTCAGCCAGACTAGTGGTGAAGTCTTTGCGCGAAAAGCTACCATTCCTCATACACTACGATGTAGAGCCACGGAGAGGAATACCCTTTGCCCGGAACAGGGCAGTAAGGATGGCTCAAGGCTGTGACTTCATAGCCTTCATCGATGACGATGAGACCGCGCATAGAGACTGGCTGAACCAGCTGCTCGAAACTCAAAGTAGGTATAACGCTGACCTAGTAGCAGGACCGGCAATACCTGAGTTTGATCGACAGGCCCCTAAGTGGCTAAAGCAAAGCCAACTTTTTAACAAACGCAGGTTGCCCACAGGAGAAAGCATACATTGGGCAAGTACCTGCAATTGCTTAATACGTACTGCAACATTGCTTAGGATACCTGGCCCATTCGACCCAAGGCTGGCGACCACCGGGGGATCAGATAGATTATTGACTTTACAGCTATCCAGAAGGGGATACAAGCTTATATGGTGTAATGAAGCCTTAGTTACAGATCATATACCTATTGAGCGCACAACGGTTACATGGTACCTGCAGCGCAAGTACCGAGAGGGCAACACTATTGCAGTGTGCGAAGCTTTGATGCCACCTGACATACGTCAAAGCTCCTTTCGCCTAGTAGCCAAGGCCTTGTTCTCACTTGCAAGGGTTATGTTATGGATTCCTTTAGAAATACGTAGTGACAAGGTAACAAAGACTAGGATACTAGGGAAGCTATTGACAAATGTGGGGATACTAGCGGGTTTAATGGGGCATCAATATCATGAGTACAGTAATAGCCAATAGATCTTTAGAAAGAGCGGTGAAGGTTGATAGATAGAAATTCAACCTTGGGTCCACGCATCTTCTACATCTTCTTTCCACCTCAATCTTAGAATCATGCTTGATGATCATGTGATTCGTTGATATAGCTCCTATAGCAAGGAGTCAACTGTGGCAAACGAGGGTACAGCTATCCAGGTAGAGAACTCGTCAGAGGAACTTCAAAGCTCACTAATCCAGAAGACAATCGCCGTGGGGATATGCGTGATCACCTATCAACGCCCTCAGGGCCTGTGCGGGTGCCTCCAAAGCCTCCAACTCCTCCAGTTCTCCCGTAACCCCCAACCAGATATCTCCATCTTCGTCGTCGATAACGACCCCAACGCCTCAGCTCAGCCCATCGTCCAACAACTCCAACCATGCTCCAAATGGCCCATCACCTACTCCATCGAACCCACCAGGGGCATCTCCTACGCCCGCAACCACGCAGTGGCCCTGGCCAAGCACTGTGACTTCATAGCCTTCATCGACGACGATGAGTACGCAGATCCCTCCTGGCTGGATGAACTCCTCTACACCCAAAGACTCTACAACGCCGACGTCGTCGCAGGCAAGGTGCTGCCTGAGTTCGAGTCTCAACCCCCTTCCTGGGTGCTGGACTCTGGACTCTTCGAGAAGAAGTTGGCCGAGGACGGAGGGAAACTGGAAGTGGCGCATACATCTAACGTGCTCATCAGGAAGGATTTACTGGACTGGGTTGAGGGGCCTTTCGACCCTAGATTTGCGCTCACCGGCGGCTCGGACACCATGTTGTTCAGAACATTAAGCCGACTTGGCGCGAATATGATCTGGAGCGACCGCAGCGTGGTGTGGGAGACCATCCCTCCAAGCAGAAGCAACTTCGGCTGGGTGATGAGACGCGCCTACAGGGTAGGCAACACGAAGATCCGCTGCGAGAAGGCCCTCCCGCCCGAGCTACGACGAAGCCTAATTGGGCTAATCATGAGAGCGGTGCTATCCATCCTTCAGGAATCCATCAAGCTGCTCCCTTCGCTGGTACTGCAGGGCAAGACCAGGGCCATCATGAGGCTCAAATGGATAGCGACATCCTTGGGAATGATCGCAGCTTGCTTTGGGATCAGCTATGAGGAGTACAGAAGGGTTCACGGTAGCTAGCAGACGAAGGTGATCGGGAGCTACAGCTCCCGATCACCGCTGAGGACGTACAGCCGCTCGGACGCAGAGACCTGCCAGCGATGCTCCACCAACACCGAGCCTTGGTTGGCTGGCGGGAGGCGACCGGATCCAAAGAAATCTCCCGGAGCCACATCTATGATGCCCGCGCCCTGCACCCAATCGGCCACGTCCGACCCGACCCTTGCGTACACATTGAAGGTATATCTACCGGGCTGGAGCGGCAGACGAGGGATGAGGCACTCGAAGGTCCCCTCGGGGGGAGCCTCCTCGAAGTCGCTGCCGCTGGTGTTGGAGGCCAGATGGAACAGCTTCTCATCGTACATACCGTGGATAGGGACGGAGACGTGTACTTTCCTTAGCGGCCTACCATCAGCAGATCTATAGTGCAGCAGCAGCTTGATGTCCTGGCCCGTCATGGGTTGAGGTAGAGGATCGCCGGTGACAGCATCCACCACGGCGAATCCTGTAAACTTGAGCCTCTGATTACCCTTGCGGTCCGTGCGCTCGGCAAGAGGCATGGATGCGCTGGCCATTACGCCTTTCAGGTACCTCTCTATGACATCCCTCGTCTCGCCTTCGGCAGCAACGGTACCACGTTCCAGCAGGATAGCCCTCTGACAGAGGTTGAGTATCGCCTCCATGTTGTGGCTGACGAAGAGCACCGTTCTGCCGGCCTTGGCCACGTCCCCCATCTTCCCTAGGCACTTCTTCTGGAAGGCAGCATCTCCCACAGCAAGCACCTCGTCCACCAGCAGGATCTCGGGCTCGAGGTGCGCCGCGACAGCGAACGCGAGCCGCAGGTACATGCCGCTGGAGTAGTGCTTGACGGGAGTATCGAGAAACTTGGCCACCTCGGCGAACTCAACGATCTCATCGAACTTGCGCTCTATCTCCGTTTTGGGCATGCCCAGCACGGCGCCGTTGAGGTAGATGTTCTCACGCCCTGTGAGCTCGGGATGGAAACCGGTGCCCACCTCCAGCAGCGATCCCACGCGCCCATGGATCTCGGCATAGCCCGTAGTAGGCTCCGTGATCCTAGAGAGGACCTTTAGCAGGGTGCTCTTGCCGGCGCCGTTGCGGCCGACTATGCCCACGACCTCTCCCTGTTTGATCTCGAACGACACATCCCTTATAGCCCAAAACTCCGGGCGCTTGCGGCCCTTTCGGCCTCTAGCTGCATCGCCCTCAGCTGCATGGCGCAGCATCCTGATGGGGGCCCTCATGCCCTGTGCCAGCACATCCCGCAGCGCCTTATATCGCTGCTTCTCACCTATGAAGTAACGCTTGCCTAGACCTTCAGCGCGGATCGCCACATCTGCCACCTCAACTAACCTCCAGATCCTATGACGTCAACGAAGGTGCGCTCACAGCGCTTGAACCATGCCATGCCGGTTATGAATATGGTTCCCCCAACTAGGGCCGACAGAGCCATTAGCTCCCATGGAGCCGGACCCACACCGGTCACCGCCCAGCGAAACCCCTCCACCACACCGGTCATCGGATTGAGTCCATATAGCAGTCTCCAGGCCTCCGGCACCATACTGGTGGGATAGACCACGGGAGTGATGAACAGCCAGAACTGATTGAGGAAGGGCATGGTATAGGCCACGTCGCGGTACTCGGCGTTGAGCGCCGATAACCAAAAACCCACTCCAAGCGCCGTTATGACCATGAGCACTAGCACCAAGGGCACTATCAACAAGCTTATTCCGGGCCTCACCCCATAGATGACCATCAGCACGACCAACAGGCCCGTGGAGACCGCAAAGTCCACCATGCCCGCAAGCACCGAAGCTGACGGCACGATTATCCTTGGGAAATACACCTTAGTGATGAGCCTCCGATCGGTGACCAGGCTGCTAGCAGCGTTGGTGATGGCCCTTGAGAACAGCTGCCAGGGCATGAGGCCCGCGTACGCGAACACTGGGTAAGGGACCGGACCGCTATCCACCTTCGCTAGTTTATTGAAAAATAGTAGGAACACGACCATCATCGCCAACGGCTGCAGCACCGCCCAAGCGGCGCCTATAGCCGTTTGCTTGTAACGGATCTTTACCTCTCGCCAAGTGAGGAAATATATCAGCTCTCTATATGCCCACAGCTCGCGCAGGTTGATCAGGTGCCAGCCACGGGTGGGCTTTATGGTCACCACCTGCGAAGGCCTCAGCTGCCTTCGCGTCATATCCACCAAAACATCGTTAGCGGCCATGCTCTCTCCTTACAGAGTTCCCTCAAGAGGTCAACATACATCCTAGGGAAACTTAGTTATCCTGCCGTAGATGCAAGGTTGAGAAAGGGTTCAGTCCTTTGCCCATCACAGCTGTCCCAAGGACGGTCAACCTCAACCTCACACAATAAACACATATACCTTTTGTATACCACACGTGACTAGACTATAGAACGACACACATACACGACAGGAGGTGAGCTATGCTGCGTTGGCTTAGGGTGTTGAGGAATAGGTTGTTGCTCCTCAGCGCCACTAGGCAGGGACTAAGGCTGGGGGAGAACGTGCGCATCATGGGCAAGCCCCAGTTCGGGAGCGAGCCCTATTTGATAAGCATAGGCAACAACGTGACGATCTCCCACGGCGTGGCTTTTCTGACCCACGACGGTGCTACCTGGGTGTTCAGGCGCAGACCCCAGTACGAAGGTATGATGCGCTTTGGAAGGATCGACATAGAGGACGACTGCTTCATAGGCGCCAGGGCCATACTTATGCCCGGCATCCGCATCGGCAGGGGCTCGATCGTGGGGGCGGGAGCCGTGGTGACGAAGTCGGTGCCCCCTGGTACGGTGGTAGCGGGAGTGCCAGCAAGGCCGATATGTACCACCGAGCAATACATAGAGCGCGCGGTGGCCAGGTGCACTCGCTATCCTCCAGATATCCTGGCAGATAGAAGACGCCTGCAGGCAGTGCTGATGGAACAATTCCCGCCTCAGGCTGCACCAAATGACATAGCGCGTGTAGGACAGCAAACCTCCGACTTTTAACAACAAAAGCCTTTCTTGTCCTCAACCTCCCGACTATAACCTATTGATAAGGTTATAGGCGAGCAAGGAGGTAAGATTTTGACCACGAGCAAGCACTTCCAAGAGGTCGCGATCGATAGCCCTTATCTACAAGATGCCATCTTGCAGGAGCCCAAACCCAGCGCGCTGCTTAGGACCAGAAAGCGCATCAAGAGCTTCCTGAGCCTCCATAAGCCGGACGGCAGTCCCAACACCTTTCTGTTCTCGCTGCCACGCAGCGGCTCCACATGGTTGATGGAGCTGATACAGACCCAACCAGGCTTCAAGACCTGCGACGAGCCCCTGGATCTGCGCAATCCCTTCGTGAGGGGGCACTCTCACCTCAGCGCCTGGGAGCAGCTCTACGATACCTCCTAGCTTATGCTGATAGAAGAGTACCTCAGGGGCTTCTGCGAGGGCAAGCTGCACTTCATGGACCCCCATCCTTTGTCCCGCTATTACCGTCCGGTGACTCACCGCATAGTGTTCAAGATGATCCATGGGTGCGAGCACAGGCTCAACTGGTTCGCCGACACCTTCAACGGCAGGATCATCTACCTGATTCGGCACCCCATAGCGGTGGCGATATCCAGGGAAGCCTATCCCACCCTGCTGCCGATGCTACGCACGGAGTACGCCGACAGGTTCTCCGCCACGCAGCTAGCCGAGGCCGAGCGCATCCTGCGGCACGGGGACAAGCTTGAGTGCGGGGTGCTATCTTGGTGCCTACAGACAAGCGTGCCTTTGCGGGACACCCGGCCAGATTGGGTAGTAGTATCCTATGAGCAGATGGTTGTGGAGCCCGCAAAGATAGTTACTCATGTGTGTGCCCTCCTAGACCTCCCGTATCCCGAACGCATGTTGCGCTGGATAGATAAGCCTTCCCACGTCAAATACAAGTCGGACAAGGCCACGCAGCAGGTGCTAGAGAGTCGGGATGCCGAGCAGCGTCATTGGCTAGTCCGCAAGTGGCGCGAGAAGGTATCTCCCGAGCAGGAGAAGCGCCTGATGGCCATCCTCGAGGTGTTTGAGATCGATGCCTATAGGGCTGGAGACTTTATGCCGAGCTACGCCTTGCGGATCAAGTAGCACCATCCCAGCCCGCTATATCTCCAGGCCCCTCTGTACCCTATAGTAAAACCTCTCGACAAGCACTGCCGAGATAGCAACCACGGCTGCCAACAACCACAAAGCCCCTATGCTCGTGTAGGCGGTGAGCTCAGCCACGCCATGAACCTTAAATGCGTCCAGCACGGTGTGCGCGTTGGTGAGAAGTATGAGCCCCCCGACACCAACGCCCAAAAGGCTTGGGTGCATGTGCCTTACGAGCCAGGCAGCGACCGGGGCTGCTACTAACCCACCAGCAAGCATGCAAGATACCAAGGGGAAAGCTATACTGCCCCTATTAATCGAGAGCAAGAACCCTAAGCTAGCTGCACACGACACCAGGAACTCACTCGTATCGACTGTGCCCACGACCTTCCGAGGCTGCATGCGGGATGCTGCCATCAGGGTGGGTGTGGCGACTGGTCCCCAGCCCCCGCCCCCCACAGCATCCAGGAAGCCGGCCACGCCGCCAGTGATCGCCAAGGTCTTGGTAGAAGGGTCAGCTACGCGCGCGTTGGGTCTACCTAACAAGAACCTGAGTATAAGGTAGCATCCCAGGCATAGAAGAAAGGCTGACACCCAGATCTTAGCTAGGTGCACCGGCAACCTGCCAAGTAGCAGTGCACCCAACAGGGCCCCGGCTGCCCCCGGCAGAACTATCTTCCCGGCTACGTGCCAGTCGACATTGCCAAACCTAGCATGAGCCAGCCCAGAGACCAAAGTGGTACCTACCTCGGCGAGATGGACGCTGGCGCTGGCCACCACGGGAGCTACGCCCAGAGCTAGCAGCAGCGTGGTGGAGGTCACGCCGTAGGCCATGCCCAGCGAGCCATCCACCAACTGAGCAACGCAGCCAGCAATGGCTACCAACAGCAACTTACGCATCTTCTGCCGAGACTCCCCCATCAAGCGCCTTGGCGCTTGATGACACCTTGCGCTCCGCATGCGCCAGGAGCCGCTCATACAGCTCCTCGTACTGCCTGACCATTCCCTCTAGGCTGAAACGGCCCATGACCAACAGGCTTGTCTCCCGGGCAAGCTGCGTAACCTGATCCCAATGCTCCATTACCCACGAAAGCTTGGAGGCCAGTGCGGCGGGCTCATCGGGAGGTACTAGGTAGCCCGTGACGCCATCTTGGATTAGCTCCCGATTGCCCCCTATGTCGGTGCCTATCACGGGGACCTCCATTGCCATGGCCTCCAACACGGAGTTAGAGCAGCCCTCGTTGTCTCTGGAAGCCGAGACCAACACATCGAAAGCTGCAAGGAAGTCGGCCACGTTACGACGGTACCCGAAGAACACCACCCTATCGGAAAGCCCCAGGCTTTGGGTCAGAACTTCTAGCTCTTCCCTGAGGGGACCATCCCCGACTATAGCGTACCTTAGTTCTGGATGACTGGGAGATAGCATCTTGGCGGCCCGCAGCAACACATCATGCCCCTTAGGAGGGGTGAGGCTTGCGAGGATACCTACCACCTTGGCATCACCAGAACCCAACCGGGCCCTTATCTTGGCAACTTCCGAAGGGTCGGGCCTCAGGCGGTCGAAGTTGAGGCCGTTGTAGATCACCTGCATGCGGGAGGGGGGCAGGCCGCGCTCGATCAGCAGTTCCTTGCCTGCCTGGCTGTTTGGTACAAGCGCGTCCGCGTAGCGACTCATGAAATCTTCCATCAACCTGTAGGCCTTGTAGCCTGCGCCCCTGTTGCGGCGCACACCACACCTCTCGGTGACTATCTTGACCTTGGTGCCGACGATGAAGGCCGGCAGCAACCCGAAGAAGGTGGAGGGCGTGAGAAAAGGTTGTATTATGTCTACTCGCCGCTCCGTAAGTATCTTGCCCAACTTCCATAGCGGCGAGACGTCGTACTTCCCTCGTCGGTGGAGATCGATCACCTCGACCCCTTCCACCGACTTGAACTCGGGCTCCAAAGCCCCTCCGGAATACAACGGAGCCACGATGGGCCTGAACCGCGACTTGTCCAGGCCTCTTACCAGCTCTAGCAGCTGTTGTTCCGCTCCTCCTATCTTGAGCTCGTTGACCGGGTACAGTATCGTGTACACCCTTACCTCCCAGCTTGCTGAGTCATGTTACGTCGAGCCATGTAGGCCGCATACAATCTATAGAGCTTGTCTGCCCTTCCCAGGCGCGCCAGCACCACAGAGAAGCCGGCATATATCCAGAGCACAGAGCTGCTGTCCATGTAGTTGTGGTAGGCCGAGTTGACGGCGTAAAGCACCACACCAGCGATGCAGCCCGCAGCCAACCCCCGCAGGAAGGCATCCGAGTGATCGAGAGCGGACATGTAGTTCCTGATCATACCCCAGAAGAGCGCCAGGTAAGCCAGGAGGGCGAAGATCCCCCAGGAGGTCCATACGCTCAAGAAGTCGTTGTGGGGCCTCTCCTTGCCCACAGCGCTGGCGCCTCCAGCCGTGTCCTGGCTAGTATTGAGCTCGTCCACGTACTGTGCCGAGACCTCCTCGAAATGCTCATGACCTATACCGAGTATGGGGTGATCCATAGCTATGGCAAACCCCACATCCCACAGCGCCTGGTGAGAAGCAGCGCTGCGGTCGTCCTGTGCGGTCTTGTAGTAGCGGGACCCTATAAGGCCGGTACCCTTGAGGAGCTGAAAGGCGATCACCCCCAACACCACCAAGCCTATGAGCACCCATCTGGTCCTACCGCGCATACACAGCGCAAGCACCGCCATAGCAGGCGCGAGCGCAAAGAACGCCGAGCGGGTGTAAGAGAAGTTCAGCCCACCAAGCATCAAAGCCATCGCCAACAAGGCTAGGATCCTCCGCATGCCTGGCTTGATAGCGCCCGAGAAGAACACTCCCACCAGCGGCATGATGACGAAGGCCACCTGGTTGGCTAGGATCACCGGGCTGGTGCTGAAGCCCACCGACCGGCCCTTCCAGTCCTTCACAGTGGCCGCGTTGCCCGTGCCATATAGAGCTATGCTGGGGGCATAGTGCTGCAGGATGGAAGACAGCGACACCACCACGCCTATAAGTGCCAGCGCTAAGGCCAGCTTCTTCACATCCCTCACGGTAGCCACGACCGCGATGATCAGCACCATCGCCAGCAGCTGGGTGGTCTGATAGCGCGCGTACTTGATCACGTAATCCGATGTCGAGTATAGGGAGTTGACGGCGGTAGCGATCACCAGCAGCAATATAGCCGGGAGCAACACCCTCCTGCATAGGGGATCCGAGAGGGTTACCCGTCTAAGTAGAGGTAGCGACACAAGAAACCCCAGCAGCACGACGAGCAGCCTGAGGCTCATCCCCAGCTCACCCACGTAGTAAGTGGACAGGGTCATCTCGGTGAGCAACACAGGCATTGCAGCCCAGGCAGCGGAGTTGGCCACCAACAGGATAGAGGCCAGGCACAGGCCGAGGACTATGCTGCCTTGTTGCCTGCCGGGCACGGGGAGGACCATGCTCACGACCATCGCCAGGCCGATCACCAGCAGCAAGAGCAGCCTGAGATCTACCTTCGAGCCTTGTTGCCTACGAAAGGCGTCCGTGGCAACGGTCATTGCTGGCCCTCTGCTTTCACCTTGGGATTGCCGTCCAGTGCCTCGCGAGGCACTCCCGCCCGTTCTAGCGCTCTTAGGATCCTATCAAGGTCTTCATCCTCCTCACCCACCTCTAACTTGCGCCTGCGCCGTCTTCGGATGCTATCTATCAGGAACGCCAGGCCGGCCATCACGATCACGCCTCCTGCCACTCCCATCAACAGCATTTTCTTCTTGCTCGCGGCTACGATGGGCACCGAAGCTCCCCCATACTGCACCAGCGGGGACACCGCGTTATGCGCGTCCAGCTGCATCTGAGCGTACTGGTTAGTAAGGCTCTGCAGCTGCTGGCTGTAGGCATCTGCCAACGCCGCAGATACCGTGGGGTCCGTGTTAGTAGGCAACTGCTGGATCTGAGCTTGTACCTTGGACAGCTCGGAGTTCATGTTATCTATGTTCTTTTGGATGTTTGTGATCTGCTGGATCAGAGTCTGCTGCCATTGACTCCTTAGCTGCTGCAGGGTGGTATCCGCCTGTGCCGACGAGGGGTTGTTCCTGTCGGCTTCGCGCTGCCGCTGCAGCTCCTCCTGGTAGGACATCTGCAGCTGGAGCAGCCTGCCCTGCGCGTCGGCGATCTGCTGTTGCAGGTCCTGCTCCTTGCGCTGGAGCTGCGCGGAGACCAGCTTGTCACGGGTGAAGTTTATCTGGTCCTGCAGCTGCTGCATGCGCGCATCCAGGTTCTGCTTGGCGCGGTCGTTCACCACACGCACGGCCACCGTCCCAAAAGAGCTAGCGATCGTCTTGGCGCGCGCGGGATCGGGATCGCTGACCGTGATGCGGATGAGGCTAGAGTTACGTACTGCCGACACGTCTATCTTGCCGTTCTGAAGGTACACCTGCAGCTGTGCTTGGGATACGGGTATGTGCTTGGCCTGAAGGTCCTTGCTGACCTGCTCCAGGATGTATGGCGCCGACAGCTCAGCAGCGAAGTTCTGTGCAGCCTCCTGCGATTGTCCCACGTTGCTGGTGAGGGTGGTTCCGGTCTGCTGGACCTGTATGTACACCGAGCTCTTGTAGGGCACCGGGCCGTACCGCAGGTAGGCGAAGGCGGCAAGCCCGCCGATAATGGCGCCTATCAGGAGCAGCCACCACCACCTGGTGGCGAAATCCACGTAAGGGTCCTTCCCCTCGTGAGCAGTGGGCGGGAAGGGCATGTGATCGTACGAATAGGGAACACTAGACAACTCTGTTTACCTCCTTAGCCAATACCCTGCGTAGGCAGTCCGCCACGTAGGCCACCTGCATGCTGGTCATCTCTGGGAACATAGGAAGAGATAGGATCCTGTTGGCCAGGCGCTCCGTGATCGCCAGATCGCAAGAGATCCTACCCACGCCCCTGGCGGCCTGCTGCATGTGCACGGGTACAGGGTAGTGTATGCCCGTAGCGATGCCTCGACGGGCCAGGGATTCCCTGACTCGATCGCGATCGTTCATCTGCACCACATATAGGTGCCACACGTGTTCCACCCCAGGACGCACTGATGGCAGCTCCACCGGCAGGTCACTCAACAACTCGGCGTACTCCTCGGCATGCCTACGCCTCAGGGCGTTCCACTCGTCCAGGTATCGCAGCTTGACCCTCAAGACCGCTGCCTGGACCTCATCCAGTCTGGAGTTCACCCCCATCTCCACGTGCTCATACTTGCGCAATGAGCCATGGTCCCGCAGCCTGCGCACGCACTCAGCGATGGCGTTAGAGTTGGTAGTGACGGCTCCGGCATCCCCGTACGCCCCAAGGTTCTTGCCCATGTAGAAGCTGAAGGCCGCAGCATCGCCGAAGCTGCCCACCTTGCGCCCCCTGATGGTGGCGCCATGGGCCTGGCAGGCATCCTCGACAACAGCTAGCCCGTACCTGTGAGCTATAGGCATGATCTCATCCATGTCGGCTGGTTGGCCGTAGAGGTGGACGGGCAATACGGCACGCGTCCTGGAGGTGATAGCAGCCTCGAGCCTAGAAGGATCCATAGTATACGTAGCGGGATCGACGTCTACGAACACCGGTGTAGCGCCCACGTTGACTATAGCCTCGACGGTAGCTATGAAGGTGTGAGACACGGTTATGACCTCGTCTCCCGGCCCTACACCACACGCTCTAAGCGCCAAGTAGAGGGCATCGGTGCCGTTGGCCACGCCAACAGCGTGCCTTACGTCGCAGTAGTCTGCGAACTCCTGCTCGAAGGCTTGCACGTTCGGGCCCAGCAAGAGCTCCATGCTCTCGAGCGTGTTGCTGATCGCCTCCAACACCTCTTCTCGTATGGACCTGTATTGAGCTCGTAGATCCACGAAAGGTACCTGTATCACTGTGTCAAGCTCCATGTAAATTCCTTCCTTTCTGGCTAGCCCTCTAGGCTCCTCAGGCAGCCCTCAATGATGTCCTCAAGCTGCGGCACGACCCGCGCCTCCAGGGGGCCAGCAGATGGTATGGGGCTATCTTTAGCAGCCACCCTAACCATCTTGCCGGCAACAGAAGACACTTCCGCCAGGCGAGAGCACACCTCAGCGCCTATGCCGCCGGTGCCCTCTTCCACACATACCAGCCGGTGGGTGCGCCCAAAGGAGCTTGCCAAGGTGGTGATGTCCATTGGCTTGAGGGTGCGCAGGTCTATCACCTCGCAACTCACCCCTTCCGGCTCCAAGATAGATGCCGCCTCCAACGCCATATCCAACATGCGGCCGTAGGTAACTACAGTGATATCCTGCCCTCGCCTTACTATCTTGGCTTGCCCCAGGGGCACTGGGGGGATATCCTCGGGCACCGGCCCCTTCTTGGGATAGAGCAGCTTGTTCTCTATGAAGATCACCGGATTGGGATCCCATATAGCGCTGCGCAGCAGCCCTCCAGCATCCGCGGGGTCACTTGGCGCCACGACTTTTAGCCCCGGCACCTGGATGAGCCAGGATTCCAAGCTCTGCGAGTGGCTGGCACCATAGCCCCGGCCGGCTCCGGCCGGGGTGCGCACCACTATGGGGACGGAGTACTGGCCGTTGTACATGTAGTGGATCTTGGCGGCGTGGTTGACGATCTGATCCATCGCCAGGGTGATGAAGTCCATGAACATGATCTCCACGACCGGACGCAGGCCCGTCATGGCAGCCCCCACGCCGACGCCCACGTAGGAGTTCTCGGATATCGGCGTGCGGATTACCCGCTCCGGACCGAACCTCTCCAGCAGGTCACCGACCACTCCAAAGGCCCCACCGTTGGCAAAATCCTCCCCGATGAGGACGACGGAATCATCGGCCTCCATCTCGCTACGCAGCGCCTCATAAAGGGCATCTTTGTAGGACATCTCTATGTTGACCTGCGCTACCATCTGGCAGCTCCAACGATCATCTCTGTGCCACGACGATGCCTTCTGGGAATACGCTCCTGAGCGTACACGCCGCTCAGGGCCTCCTCTTCTGCATAGCGCGCCGACAGGGCCATCTCCACCGCACGATCCATCTCTTGCTGTACCTCCTGTTCGATATCCATCAGCAGCTCCTCGGACACGCCCAAGCTCACAAGCTCCCGCCTGAGGTTAGCTATGGGATCTCGGCGCTGCCACTCCTCTATCTCCTCTTTCGACCGGTATCTTGTGCCGTTATCGCTCTTAGAGTGGCCACAGAAGCGATAGGTCTTGACCTCAAGGAGGGTGGGGCCTCCACCGGAGCGTGCGCGGTTGATCGCCACAGCTGCCACGTCTCTCACCTGCCGGACGTCCATGCCGTCGGCGGTAACGCCGGGTATGTCGTAGGCGGCAGCCCTCTGGGCTATGTCTCGGACGCTGGTAACGTCGCAGGTGGGCGTGAACATAGCGTAGCCGTTGTTCTCGCAGACGTAGACTATCGGGAGTTTCCACACCGAGGCCATGTTGAGCGACTCGTGGAAGGTGCCCTGGTTGGCCGCGCCGTCGCCAAAGAAGCACAGCACCACCTGCCCGGTACGCCTGTACTTGGCGGTGAGGGCCGCGCCCGTCGCCACGGGGATGCCCCCGCCGGTTATACCGTTGGTGCCCAGGAAGTTGATCTCCCTGACGGCTATATGCTGGGAGCCGCCCTTGCCACGGCAGAAGCCCGTTTCCCGGCCGCAGATCTCGGCGATTAGCCTGGCGGGATCTGCGCCCTTGGCTATGAGGTGGCCGTGGCCCCGGTGGGTGCTCACCACGTAGTCCTCGGGCCTGGAGGCCGCGATCACGCCCACGGCGCTGGCCTCCTGCCCGATCGAGAGGTGGGCCGTGCCCATGGTCAGGCCGCGGGTGAAAAGCCAGCCTATCTTCTCCTCACAGCGCCTTATGCGCAGCATCTGCCTGTAGTAGCCAATCAGTTCCTCTGTCATCATGCCTCTCCTCTTCGGCTCTCGCCTATCACTTTGGCTGGCACGCCGCTGACGACGACGTCGTCCGGCACGTCGTTCATGACCGCCGCTCCTGGGGCTATGATCACGTTGCGCCCCACGTTGACCGTGGAGTTGATGGCTGCACCAACCCCCACAAGCACGTTCTCCTTCAGGGAGACCACTCCAGAGAGCACGCACCCGGGGGACAGGTGCGAGAAATCCCCCAGGTAGCAGTCGTGGGCCACCACGGCACCCACGTCGACTATCACGCCTTCACCTATGGTCGTGCCAGGCCCAACGACGGCACCGGCCTCCACCAGCGCGCCATCGCCGATGGTCACGTCCATGCCGACGATCGCCCTGGGATCCACCAGTGGGATGATCCGCAGGCCTATCTCCTGGGATATACGGCGGTGGACCTTGCGCCTTACCTCGGAATGGAAGGACAGCGCCACGCCGTCTATCTCACCAGCGCGGGCCATGCGCGCCAGCTCATCGAACCCCCCGAGCACCCTGTAGCCCCCAGCTTCTCCGCCCCGCATCGAGGGGTCGTCGTCTATGAGCCCCACGACCTCGATGGTGTCCAGGTGGCGGGTGACCTCGAGCAGCTGCTTGGCTCCGAGACCAGCACCGTAGATCACGATCCTGGTGCGAGCCGGCTCGCTCTGCGCAGATGGTAGGGCGCCCTTCTGCCTGAGCCTCTCTCGGATGGCGCGGGGATCCAGCTTGCGCGGGGATTCCGCCTGCTCTGGGGTTGACTCCTGGGGCTTATGGTGCCAGGACTCATAGACCTGTTCCACATGCTCACCGGCTCCCTGCGGAGATATGGTGGCACGCGTGAGGATCTCGGATATATCCTCGTCGGGGGCGGCTATCACGGCGACTACCTGGTTGACATCCGCGTGCTCGCCTTCGGGAACGAGGATCTTGCGCAGCACACCAGCGGCCTCGGCCTCCAGCTCCACGTTGACCTTATCGGTCTCGATCTCGGCCAAGGCTTCACCTGTAACTACGTGATCACCTTCATGCTTGAGCCAGCGCAGTATCTTGGCCGACTCCATGTTCATTCCTAGCTTGGGCAGTATCACCTCAGTGGCCATGAGCCATCCCCGATATGAGCATTTGGTTTCGGCCATCGCTATGCACCGAGGACTCGTGCTTCACGGTGCCCATAAGGGGCTTCCTGACGCCTCCCTCGTGCAGAGAGCTATCGGCCAGCTCTAGAATGCGCACCACTTGCAGCCCAGCCCTGCCATCGGTGAGGGGGTTAGTGCCGTGCTGGATACACTCCACGAAGTGCTCGCACTGAACCGCTAGCGGCTCTCTGAAGGGCACATAGGGAATGTGGACACCTCCATAGCGGTACTCCAGATGGAACTCGCTGAACTTATCCGTTACGTAGGTGCGATCGACTCCCTTGTCATAGATGCGTATCTTCTCCACATCGGCCACGTCGTTGCACACAACCATCTTCTTGCTGCCCACAACCGTGACGCGCCTCACCTTGCAAGGGTCCAACCAGCTTAGGTGTACGTGGGCTAATATGTTGTGGGGGAAAGCGAACTCCATGTACACCACATCGTGGACTCCCGGACGCACGTGCGCGCTGCCATGAGCGCTGACCGATATAGGCTCCGTGCCGAGGATGTACCTGAGGATGGATACATCGTGGGGAGCCAGATCCCACAGCACGTTGATGTCTGGCTGGAACAGGCCCAGGTTGAGCCTAGCCGAATCGACATAGTAGATCTCCCCCAGCTCACCGCTGGCTATGATATCTCTTAGAGCCTGTATGGCCGCGTTGTAGATGAACGTATGCCCCACCATCAGCACCAATCCCAGCCTATCCGCCAGGGCAACTAGCTCCTGGGCATGCTCCGTTTTGTCGGTGAGGGGCTTCTCCACCATGACGTGCTTGCCGGCAAGCAGTGATTGCTTGGCCAGCTTGTAGTGCGTGCGTATCGGCGTGGCGATCACCACGGCCTCTACGTCCGAGGCGAGCATCTCCTCCACGCTGGTAGTGACGTGGATGCTGGGGTAATCCCTCCGGACCTTGGCCAACTTGGCCTCGTCGAGATCCACCACCCAATCCAGCCTGGCATTGCTCATCTCAGAGAAGTTCCTCACCAGCTTCGGACCCCAGTAGCCGAAGCCCACAACTCCAACTTTCAACTCTCCCCTCATAACATCTCTCCCTTTCTATAGATCCTCGCTATCTGCAATCTCTGGCCAACAACACCACCGGCAGAGTCATGAGCAGTATCCACAGGTCTAGCATCAACCCGCGTCTGCGTACGTAATCCAGGTCCAGCGCCACCATCTGCTCGAAGGTCGTCCTGTTGCGGCCCTTCACCTGCCACAGGCCCGTTATGCCAGGCTTGACCAACAGTCGCTGCATATGTTCCGGCTTATAGTGCTCCACCTCGTAGGGGATAGGCGGCCTGGGCCCCACTAAGCTCATCTCTCCTCGCAGCACATTCCAGAGCTGTGGTAGCTCGTCGAGGCTGGTGCGCCGCAACCACCGACCGACCCGAGTCACCCTGGGATCTTGAGGTAACTTATAGAGGCCATCCTCTCCACGCAGGTGAGCATCGTTCTCGGCCTTCATCAGGGCCAGCACGTACTGCTTGTGCAGCGATTGATCGGCATCAGCGTACATGGTGCGGAACTTCAGGCAGGTGAAGAGCTTGCCCCCCTGGCCAACGCGCTGTTGACGAAATATCACCGGGCCAGGAGAATCGAGCTTGATGAGGATGGCACAGGCCAACATCACTGGCGATAGCAGCAAGAGCATAAGGATAGCCCCTGTTACATCCAACACACGCTTGCAGGCAGCATACATCCCCGCAGGATTGACATCGATCTCTTGTATCTGTAGCTCCAGTGCTTCCTGCATGTTGATTCTCCTGGGAAAGCCCAAGTGCTGCGGGCTTGATAGTAACTGATCAAGATCTTAGCCTTGGGAAGTGAAGCCTCTATTGCGAGAAGGTTACGAAGATGTTGAGTTAGCCACCACAGATGAGTCTTATCAATGCAACAGCATCGCGTAGGTCGCTGTACTGCAGGCGGTAGCAATCGACCCCTCTTAGAAGCTCGACGGTGGCGGACACGCCCCTCTCTCCTAAGGCCCTGACGGTGAAGGATTGCGCAAGCAACAGAGCTATCACCTCACTCCTGCTGACGTTCTCGAGCGCGGGCCTTGAGCCTGGCGTGTACTGAGGCACCACCAGAGAGGTCACCCTGACAGGAGAGGAAGCCCACGCCCCAGTAGATACCGAGATGTAGCTCACCTTCCTCCCCAGAAACTCAGCGGAAGTGACGGCAGCATCTACCCATGGTAGATATGGCCTAAGGATTTCCAAGGTATCCCCCTTGATGCAGGGGTTACGAGGAAAAGGCGAGAGTTCCAAGGTGTATGGATCAATGCAAGCCAACTCGTCGGAGCACAACAGAAACCCTTCCCCGAGCAGGGCCAAGGTCAAAGTGCTCTTGCCGCTACCCGAAACGGCTGGCAGAAGCAGGCCTGTACCGGCCTTGGAAAGAGCCCCCGCGTGGAGCAGGAGCCAGTCGTGGCTCAAATGCTCCACAGCGTCGTTGATCACATGCCATTCGAGGAAAGCCAACAGCTCCCCCTCGGATACAGCCTGTAACAGATACCCCTCCCTGAGCAGCTGGCAATAGCCGCTAGAGGCATCTCTCCTCACCTCATAGGTTGTCGTCTGGCCATCGCCTGCGACCTCGGCATCTAAGGCCAGGGGTAACACGCCGTGCAATCCCGCAAGCAGCTCCTGCGGGCCGCATATCCTTGCGTGAAAGCCGTGGGCGCTATATTGGGCGTCGAGGACGCTCGGAGCTTCGGCGCTAAGGGGCATGATAACTACCCTCTAGGACCAGCCCGGCATCTGCCAGGGATTCGGCTAGCTCCAGCACATCGCGCAGTGCGTCCTGCAGGTCAACGCCGTACTCCTCGGACAACATCAGCGCGATCATATAAAGCGGCCTTTGGCCGTCCAGCAGGGACCAAACGCGCGAGGCGGTAGCGTTGAGGACGAACGCCTGGTCGCTGCCCGGCGGATAAAGCACCAGATCGTCATCCAAATCGTGTGCTGACACGCCCTCTCGGCGCGTCAGCACTGTGTCCGGATTCATGGCTAACATTCTACTGTAAGGCATGTCTGCGTATCCCTACCGCCGGGGAAGTTGTGGTGCTCACCATATTGGACCACTATGTGCACCTTGTACTTGTTCTTGGGCTTGATGTGCGAATCGGAGATCGACAAGGTGAAGCAAGTAGTCGCACCCTGAGGCCCAGGTATAGTAGTACCTACGACTAACGGGTTATTACCTCCGGTGGTGCCGGTAAGGGTAACTACGCTGTTGTTGGGCTCGCCACAGGACCCAAAACCGCCCTTCTTGGGCTTCTCCTCCACGTACACCGTAACGCCCTTGATCTTGCAGGACCCGCCATCGTCGCTGTCATTGGTCACACATACGCTGCCGGTTATACTCCCATTAGAGCATGTAGCATCGGCGCTGAGCGACAGGCTGCACGCATTGCCTGGCGACGGGCTTGGGCTTGTAGAAGGTGATGGACTTGGCGACGGGCTAGCAGACGGCGAGGGAGAAGGAGACCCACCCGGGCTGGGCGATGGTGAAGGACTAGCGCTCGGTGACGGACTCATCGAGGGTGAGGGCGTCGGAGACCCGCTCGGACTAGGACTTGGGCTTGCCGACGGACTGGGCGATGGCGGCGCCGATCCGCTGGGAGAAGGACTCGGCAGCGGCGATACCGCCAAGGCCGTGGGCAGCTTCACCCCTTTGACCGTGGGCTTTATGTAAGCTCCAGCAGTTACCACGCCAGCGGCCGCAGCAGCCCCGCGCAGGAACTTGCGGCGAGTTATGTTGAATCTTTCCTGATCGCGGTCTTCGTGCATGAGTAACCTCCTTGTCTTTTACTTTTGGCTAGAGGCTATATTAGAACTTACGTAACCTCTACATGTTTACTCACCGTTGAGGTTTTGTTGAGAAATCTCATCTCCATGCATTTCCTCTTGGCCGTTGACCTCATCTGAGCGACGTCGGAGCAACAGATCCACCCCCTTGCCCACGACTACCGCGTAGTAGATCAGAGAGGGCAAGCCCCAAATACCACCCCCACCGCCCGTGTTAGGCATCCTCGGGATGATCGGCGAGGGGCTGGCAGAGGGTAGCGGCGATGGTACACCACCTCCACCACCAGGTGACGGGCTGGGCGAGGCCCCAGGACCGCCGGGAGATGGACTAGGCGATGGACTTGGCATAGGTGATGGCCCACCCCCAGGACTGGGCGAGGGCAACGGCGATGGAGTAGGTGAGACGGAAGGACTTGGGGACGGGCTCACCGACGGACTAGGACTTGGACTCGGCGAGGGTCCCACTGATGGACTAGGCGAAGGTGAGGGACCTCCAGAGGGGCTCGGAGAGGGCCTCGGAGAAGGCGACGGGCTTGGGCTTGTAGAAGGTGATGGACTTGGCGACGGGCTAGCAGACGGCGAGGGAGAAGGAGACCCACCCGGGCTGGGCGATGGTGAAGGACTAGCGCTCGGCGACGGACTCGGGCTTGGTGGTGCCGATGGACTGGGAGATGGCCCGGGAGACTGCGACGGACTCGGTGACGGACTCATCGAGGGTGAGGGCGTCGGAGACCCGCTCGGACTAGGACTTGGGCTTGCCGACGGACTCGGTGATGGCGGCGCCGATCCGCTGGGAGAAGGACTCGGCAGCGGCGATACCGCCAAGGCCGTGGGCATGTGGATACGATGCATCGTGGGCTTGATGTACGCCCCAGCCATTGCCGCCCCGGTCGCCGTCGCGGCCCCGCGCAGGAAACGCCTGCGGCTCAGTCCCGCCAACTTGCTTTCTTGACTGTTATCCATGTGCCTTCTCCAAGAGCTTATTTCAGTTGTTGCATTCATGATAATGCCTGCGGTCCTTAGGCGGGTTTATTCCAGGTTGACGTTTCGTTGAGATTCTCCTCCTTGCAACAGAGAAACACATCAAATAACCACTCACGTCCCCAATGATCGCTTTAGGCTATAATGCCCTGGCGGGGAATAAGCCCCCCACGCATCACACAGAGGTAGGATCATGCCCTCGAGAACAGCCCGCTGGGCAGTTGGTTGCGGTACCCTCTATGCCCTGCTGCTGCTTGTAGGGGGCATCCTGGAGCGTGCCGGTTCCCGACAGGAGCCCTCGCTGCAAGCTACGGCCGTACAGATAGCCTTCTTCTATGCTAGCCTCGGCAAGATAAGCAGCATCGGGAGCTACCTCTCCCTGGTAGGCTACCTGCTCTTCCCGCCCTTTCTGGCCGGGCTCTGGCATGCTTGTAGTCCCCACAAGGAGGAAAACAGACCCCTGCTGTGGGCGGGGATAGCGAGCGCGCTGTTGGCCACTTGCGTCCATCTGGTAGGCGAGTGCAGCTGGGTGACGGCCGCCGCTGTGGCACGCTCGGAGGGCGGCATCCAGGTAGAGGTAGCGCGCACGCTCCTGTGGGGAGCGTACATGCTGTGGGCAACTAGCTGGCCGTTGTATGGTCTCTTCACCGGTGCGGTATCCCTCCAGCTGCTGAGGGAGAACGGTCTCTCGCGCCTGCTGGGAATAGTTGGGGGGATGCTCGCCCTGCTCCTAATAGCATCAAGGCTGACCTTTCCCACCAAGGTAGGAGTGTTGGTCTTCGACCTCTACCTCGGATGGGTGGCCGTTCTGGGCATGGCGATCTGCCTGGGCAGCATCCCTAGGCCGGCTGGGGTGGAGGACGCTGTAGAGTAGGTACCCGGCCACTGCCATTAGCTCGCACGACACCACGTCCAGCTCGGTCAAGCCGTGGGCGGGCGAGAACGAGAACAGCAGCCTGCCCTCAGCATACTGGGGGAGGATGTGTCCTGGGCC
>JBHORE010000191.1:0-12079 GCA_042408415.1 Thermobaculum sp. | reverse complement strand
AGAACGTAGCGCAAATAATCACCTTCGGTACAATGGAAGCTCGTGCTGCTGTCCGAGATGTAGGTAGAGCTCTGGGTATCAGCTATAGCGATACCGATACCATAGCAAAAATGATCCAACCAGGGTGGTCCATAAAGGAAGCTCTGGAGAACTCTTTGGCGCTAAGGCAGTGGTACGAGCGAGATGAGAAGATAAAGCAACTTATAGATGTGGCTTCCAAGCTGGAGGGTGTAACGAGACATGCCTCTACCCATGCTGCTGGGGTCATTATCTCACGCGAGCCAATCATAAACTATGCACCTCTTCAGAAGGATAAGAACGGCTCAAGGCCTCTTGTACAGTTCGATATGCGTATGTGCGAGAAGATAGGGTTGCTCAAGATGGACTTCTTGGGACTGGCCAACCTATCGATCCTGGGTAGAGCTGTCAAAACTATCAAGCAGACTCGAGGCATAGATATCGAGCTTGACAAGCTACCTCTAGATGATACCAAGACTTATGAGTTACTTTCTTCGGGTGAAACCACAGGTGTTTTCCAGCTAGAGTCTGCAGGCATGAGGAGATATATAAGAGAGCTCAAGCCTTCAAATATACGGGACGTAGCGGCTATGATAGCCCTCTATCGCCCTGGCCCTATGGACATGATACCTACGTATATTGCACGTAAGCACGGTAGGGAACCCGTTGAATACCTAGTTCCTGGACTGGAACCTATTCTTAAGGATTCTTATGGTGTGCTTGTATACCAGGATGACATACTGCTGATTGCAATAGAGATAGCTGGATACACCTGGGAGGAGGCTGACAAGCTCAGAAAAGCTGTTGGTAAGAAGATACGTGAAGAATTGGAGGCCCAAAGAGATAAGTTTATAAAGGGTTGCCAAGAACACGGGGGATTGTCTCCAGAAAAAGCTCGAGAACTGTGGGACTGGATGGAACCCTTTGCCAGGTATGGCTTTAACAAAGCACATGCTGCAGCTTACTCCCTAGTGGCCTATCAGACAGCATATCTGAAGGCTAATTATCCCTCCGAGTATATGTCCTCACTGCTTACAGTGGGCATGGATAACTCAGAGAAGGTTGCTTCTGGAATAGTTGAATGTAATAGAATGGGCATAAGGGTACTTCCACCAAGTGTGAACGACAGCTTTGAGGAGTTCACGCTGGAACCCCAGTCACAGCGCCCGGGTGAACCTATCCCCATAAGGTTTGGCCTGGGCGCTGTGAAGAACGTTGGGTCAGGTCCTATCAGAGCCATCGTGAACGCCAGAGAGTCGCTACCAGATAAGCGCTTCAAGTCTTTTGAGCACTTCTGCACGGTTGTTGACTTCAAGCAAATCAACAAAAGAGCACTTGAAAGTCTTATTAAAGCCGGAGCCTTTGACGAGTTTGGTCATAGAAGCCAACTCCTTGCAGCTATTGACGAGGCAATAGCCCTGAATCAGAAAATGCAGCGGGCATCAGATCTGGGACAGTTCAGCTTGTTTGGTGAGGCTTTTTCGGCTCAAGATCACTTACCGTCTCTAAGCCTTCCTGAAGTCGATGAAGCCCCCAAGGAGCAACTGCTTGCTTGGGAAAAGGAGATGCTCGGTCTCTACCTCAGTGAGCATCCCCTTAACGCAGTACTTGGCAAGAGACGTTTAGACAGCACATCTCTGATCTCTGAGATTTCTGAAGAAATGGTAGGCCAGACCGTGCGGGTGGCTGCTATGCTGGTAAATCCGCAAATCAGGACAACAAAGAGGCAACAAGAGATGCTTATAGGCAGGTTGGAGGACCAAACCTCTAGTATAGATTTTGTAGTTTTCCCCGAACAATATGAAAAGTATAGAGATTTACTTGTTAGCGATGCCGTACTTCTTGTGACAGGCAAGCTAGATGAGAGACAGGAAAGCTTTCAGATTGTCTGTGAATCCGTGGCGAAGATAGATAGTGATTCTGGAGATGAAATATCGAGGGAAGTAGAATCTCTGCTTGAAGATGACTCTCCGTCTCTGGAAAATGCTAGAGCTTACGAAATACGAATACGCTTCCCGGTGTCTGATGATCTTGAGGTAGATATAGAAAGGATGCACGCTCTTTATAAGCTACTTAGATCTCACCCTGGCGACGACAAGATCCTGATCCAGCTACCAGTGGGTTCTAGGTTCGTGGTCATAGAACCCACGAACCTAGAAGTATCATTTAGTGCTGTACTGGAAAAGGATCTGGAGAAAGTACTAGGTTCTAGATGCTGGCGACTCTACGTCAATAATAATGGCGATAAGGTACAGGTCGCCTAGTTCCTATTCTTGTTTCTCTTAAGTAATTTCAGCATCTCATTTAAGGGCCTAGTATTGACAACATCTTGAGGCTGCAACCATCCTCTGGCTGCTGTGCCGACTCCGTATTCCATGTTATATAGTCCTTCAATGCTATGTGCATCGCTGCTGATGCTGATTAGGCAGCCCGAGTCTACAGCCTCCTGGGCGTTGACGTCTCTAAGGTCTAGCCTATTAGGGTCACCATCTACCTCTAGTATTGTTCCTGTTCGAGCTGCCTCTCTAAAGATAGCCTCAAGATCAAAATCTCCACCCTCCCTGCTCCCTATTATTCGTCCTGTAGGATGAGCAAGTATGTCAACTAGCGGGTGTCGTATTGCTGCTAATGCCCTGGACGTAACTTTCTCTCTCCCTTGCCTTAGTCCCGAATGTACGCTTGCTATAACGATATCCAGATCCCTGAGCACCTCATCAGGCAAGTCCACGCTGCCATCACTAAGGACTTCCAGCTCTATGCCGTGTAATATCTTGAACGGTGCTAGTTCTTTATTGAGGGATTCTATCTCCTTCCTTTGCTCGACGATTCGTTCTGGGGTCAAGCCTCTAGCTATCCCAAGACTTTGGGAATGATCTGTTATACATATGTACTCGTATCCTAAAGATCTAGCAGCTAGCGCCATGTCTCGGATGCTGCACTTACCATCACTCCAGGTTGAGTGCATATGAAGATCGCCCCTGATATCCTTTTGTCTAATTACCTTTGGCAGCTGGTGAATCAGAGATAGCTCTATTTCACCTCTGTCCTCTCTCATTTCTGGGGGCACGTATTGCATTCCTAGAAACTTATAGACTTCCTCTTCTGTTGGGAATGTAATGAGCTGTTCGTTCTTCTTGAACCCGTACTCACTCATATGGGCTCCACGTTCCAATGCTAGGTCACGCAGGTGTAGGTTATGGTCCTTGCTACCTGTGAAGTGCAGTAGCAAAGTCCCCCAATGCTGAGCAGGCAGACAGATCAAGTCAACTTGTATACCGCCCTCGATCATGATCCTGCATCTATTTTCACCCTTCATGTTTACGTCGTAGACCATAGGCATAGAGCAAAATGTATCGATTATATCTTCTGGGTGTTCTGATGCAGCAACTATATCTATATCTCCTGCAGTCTCCCGGAACCTCCTAATGCTTCCTGCCAGCTCTATCTTTTCCACTTTATCGGTCTTTTCAAGAAGCTGTTGGATGAGACGCTTACCCAGCTCCCTTGCCTTTCCTATAGGTATTCTTATATCTCGACCTTTCAGGGATTTCAGCCCCTCTATTATCCTCTCTATGGCTTTAGGCCCTAGACCCTTTACCTTATAGATTCTCCCATCTTCTATAGCCAGCTCTAAGGCATCCAGAGAGCCTACCTTCAACTCGTCCCATAGTAGTTTGACTCTTTTGGGTCCTAAATCAGGCACCTGCAGCAATTCACGGAGTGTCGGTGGGTACCCCGATGTAACCTCTTCTAACAGTTCGAAAGTTCCTGTATCTAGCAGATCTTCTATCTTCTGAGCTATTGCCTTACCTACGCCGGGAATGGTCTCAAGCTTGCCTTGTTGCCTTAGAATAGATAAAGACTCGGGGGTGTGATCTATGGAATCTGCAGCCTTACGATACGCTGCAATTTTATAGGATGCCTCTCCCTTTATTTCAAGAAGGTCTGCCAGCAGCCTGAATTTCTCTGCTATGTCATGATTTGAGATGGTTTGATCTCGCACTGCTTTCTTGGCCTCCGTGGATATAGTTATCTTTACTGATTTGCCGTAAGTGATCTCGCTGTTATAATAAAGCAAACAGTTACCGTACTCCTATGTAAACTAAATTTAAAAAAGGTGGGGATGTTGGTTGACGTAGCTTCAATAGCTCAAAGGATATCAGAGAACATACAGAAAGTTATTCTGGGCAAAAAGGACGAAATAGAGTTAGCTATCTTAGCATTGCTTAGTAAGGGCCATATCCTTCTCGAGGATGTACCTGGAGTAGGGAAGACGGTCTTGGCAAAATCTCTAGCAGCATCTCTAGGTTGTTCGTTCAAGCGTATCCAATTCACTCCTGATCTACTTCCTAGCGATGTAATAGGCGTATCTATATATAACCAAAAAACTGGAGAGTTTGAATATAGGCCAGGTCCAATCATCGCTCAAATTGTGCTGGCAGATGAGATTAATAGAGCTACTCCCAAGACACAGTCAGCCCTATTGGAGGCGATGGAGGAGAAACAGGTTACCGTTGATGGTGTGACTCATAGTCTTCCTGAGCCTTTTCTGGTTATTGCTACAGAGAATCCTATTGAGTACGAGGGCACTTTCCCATTGCCAGAGGCCCAGTTAGATAGGTTTCTTATAAGGATGGCCATAGGGTATCCAGATAAGTCTGATGAGATTTCTGTGCTAGAGAGTCAGCACATAAGACACCCCTTGGAGGAAATTGGCCAGGTAGTTAGTCCAGCAGATATATTGGAGGCGCAAGAAGCGGTTAAGTCTGTATATGTAGACAGGCTGATAAGCGAATATATCGTAAATATAACCTCTGCGACCAGAGAGCATCCAGATGTTTACTTGGGCGCAAGTCCTAGGGGTTCACTTGGTATATACAGGGTTGCTCAGGCGCGTGCTGCGATCTCTGGTAGGGACTATGTTATACCTGACGATGTAAAATCTGTTGTGATTCCCGTACTGTCGCATCGAATAATTCTCAATCCTTCCGCTCGCATGAGGGAAGTAACAACAGAGTCAGTTATATCTAATGTCTTAGAGAGCGTAACTGTTCCTGGTACTAGGTCTGTTATTCGTAGATAAAATTGCAGGTTTGTATGTATGTCTAGAATTAGTCCTGCAGTATTAGGACTGTTACTTATAACTGTAGGGTTGGCTGCAGTCTCTACTGGCTGGCGGTTATTATTCGTGCTTTTTTGGTTGATACTTGGGGTAACAGCTGTAGCTTGGCTATGGGTGGTCTTGGCCTTTAGAGGACTCAAGGTCGTTCGCCCAGAGCCTACCCTTAGAGTGCAGGTTGGTGACGTTCTACGTGAAAGAATTTCATTTATCAATACTTCTAGAATCCCCAAGTTCTGGCTGGAAGTGCATGACGGCGGTGATTTACCAGGCAGGGATACAGGAAGCGTCATTACTGTACCCTCTAAGACCGAAAGACGTTGGTGGAGAAGAACCGTCTGCGAGCGTAGAGGAGTATATAGGTTGGGTCCACTGACGGTTACCGCTTCGGATCCATTCGGCATATTCTCTAGAACTGTTCAAATAGGTAGATCCCACGAACTAGTAATTTATCCTCAGATAGTTACAATATCCGACTTTAGAGTTCCTGCCTTGGAGCTACCCGGGGGAAGCATAACTCAAAAGCGTACTTTTCAGGCTAATCCTTATGCCAGCTCTGTGAGGGATTACACTCCTGGGGATAGTCTGAGCCATGTAAGCTGGAAGGCTACTGCTAGGCATCAGCGGCTGATGGTCAAGGAGTTTGAGTTCGATCCAGTCTCTGATGTATGGATTGTGCTTGATCTTAATAGAAGGTGGCATATTCCAACTGCTAGTCATGAGTGCTATGTCAGGGATGATCCGTCTAGAAGGTATCTCAACTCGACCGTCGAGTATGCAGTTACCGTAGCCTCATCCTTGGCATCTTGTCTTTTGGAAAGGGGCAGGAGCGTAGGACTTATTACCTGGAGTAAAGATAGGTATGTGGTGCTACCTGATAGGGGTATAAAGCAGTTGTGGAAAATACTGGATGTCCTGGCATTAGTTGATGTGAGTATTGGACCGAGCCTAAAGGAAGTTTTGATTCATAGTCAACCTCTATTCGCTGGTAATTATTCGATAGTAGTAATTACCCCTGACATCTCGAGGGATTGGGTTGCGGGCTTGGCACTAGGACGGGGCCGATACGTACAGTTTGCTGAAGTGCTAATAGAATCTAGGAGCTTTGACAAAAGGGCCCCAAGGCCCGCTTATTCACTAAACACTTCTGCGGCCAAATCCGTAACTTACATTCTTCGTAATGGTGATGACATAAGCTACATATTGGGAGAGCCTAGCTTGAGCTATTCGCTTTCAGGGGATGCTAGGAGGAGAGTTATATGAGCCTATCGATAAGGCCCAGGGATATATTTGCGACCTTCCTTTTACTACTAATGGTCGTTACTACGGCAAATTCAATAAAGGAGGCTCAATGGGCCCCAGGTCTCCAGATATTAATATGGGTTGCAATACTTGGTACGTTCATAGGTTTCTTTCTTTCCAGAAGTAACATAAGCCCTGTCAAGGCCCATGTTTTAGCCTTTATACTTGGGTTCTTTATAGTTACCTGGCAAACCGGAAGAACTTTAGATCCGGTTGTTCTGGATGGGGAAGCGAGAAGCTCAGTAGTGCTAGCACACCTGCGAGAGTGGATATCTATAGTTATGGATGGAGGGCGGAGCTATGATCCACTAGTTTTTATATTTGTTATGGCATTTATAGTTTGGCTCTTAGCTTATAACAATGCCTGGTTTGTGCTTAATTATGGCTGGGTATGGTGGGCAATTATACCTACCGGTGTAGTTATATTAGTTAATGTGAGTTATAGCCCTGCTAGAGACTATGCTACCTTTGGTATATTTCTATTTTTGTCTCTTCTCCTTATGATATACTCCCACTTCTCTAACAGCTCAGAGAGATGGGCACGTGAAGGGGTCTCTTATGATTCGAGTCTTCCAACAAGGCTGTTCTTGGTAGGGACAGCGATATCCATATTACTTTTGATGTTAGCCTGGAGAGGTCCAGACAAATTAGCTGCCACTACATTGCAATCTGCTTGGAAAAACATAAGCACCCCAATTCATAAGTTGCAGGATGGTTGGGAGCGAGCTTTTGCTTTCCTATATGGGGCTCGACCTTCGGATTCTGGCATTGGTGGAGGCTTCGCAAGCTTCACGAATAACTTTCGCCTGGGTGGCCCTTTGAATCTGGGTAATAGAGTGGTCTTTATTGCCTTAGGAGATCCTCTGCAGTATTGGCAAGCTGCGGCCTACGATATATATACGGGCACAAGTTGGGAGCAATCAAGTGCTGAAAATCCAGAGACTTCTATCAAGGTAGAGTCTCCTCAGCTAGTTCCTAAGGATCAGCTTGGACCTTTAAGGGACGGTTTACAAAGGGTAGATCAAGAGGTTACATTGAGGATTCCTCTAGGGCACACTCTTCTTGCTGCAGATAGAGCTGTTTCTTTTGACAAGGATGCCATATGGGATCTGTCAAGGGAGAAGGTAACGGGTAGATGGTCTATAGATTCCCGTAAAGAGCCCTCCAATGCTGCTGAGTACTCTGACGAGTTAGCTCGGCTGCGTGATTTAATCTTGTCTATAGGTCCCGATAAAATTCTTCGAGCGACAGCGGATGGTGTTGTCTTCAGACGAAATATTATTAGCGCGACACCTACAACTGAGCAATCTCAAAATTATCAGGACTCTGAGTTCTATCGACTTCGAGCTGGCGCTAACGAGCTACAGTCTTACATGCTTGGATTAAGAGAGGATGGGCTCGAAACTACTTATAGGTATGTACGGGGTGAGGGAATTATAACCTTCTCCTACTATAAGACCAATATTCGAGACATTATGAGCGTGACTGCCATAGACCCATTGGAACCTGGTCAAACTTATAAGGCTACTTCTATAGTTGCTAACCCTACGGATGCCCAGTTGAATAAGGTAACACAACAGCCTCCTCAATGGGTCAAGGATAAGTACTTGCAGTTGCCCCCGAATTTACCCGATAGGGTAAGGCAGCTGGCTTTAGATATTACAAGGAATGCTAAGACCACTCATCAAAAGGCCAGTGCTATAGAAGCATATCTTCGCAAGATGAAGTATAGAGAGAACATGCCTCCTACACCTGAAGGTGAGGACTTCGTAGATTATTTCCTCTTTCATCAAAGGGAAGGCTACTGCACATATTTTTCATCGGCTATGGTAGTTATGCTTCGTTCTATAGGCATACCTGCACGTGTCGCAACTGGCTTTGCTCCGGGTAAATACGATAGTCGTATTGGTAGATATGTTGTAACAGAGTCTCTAGCTCATGCCTGGGTGCAGGTTTACTATCCTGGGTACGGGTGGGTCAACTATGAACCCACGCCGGCTAGGCCCGAGATCAACCGATCTCCTGCAATCGGTGGAGGGACGGTAGCCCCTCAGGCTCCGGATAGGAATGCTGTTAATCCTGATACAGTCAATCGGACTGCCGCTCAGGGAGGATCCAATCAAGAGATATCTAATTCAAGAGATATCTTCGACTTCATGCGGATACCTTTTTATGTATTGTCTTCACTAATAATACTGGTATCAGCATGCTATGGTGTTTTAGTGTTCCAGCTTCGTGGACTCTCTGGTGCTAGGAGGCAATACGCTAAACTGATACGCTTGGCGTATCTCATAGGAGTTATACCAGCTAAGAGTAAGACTCCAAATGAGTTTGCAATGCAACTATCTTCAGCAGTGCCTGGAGCTTCTGATGCCGTAGATAGAATAACTAGCAGCTACGTAGAGGAGGTGTATGGGCATAAAATCGTGAGTTCTAGCACACTAAAGAATGATTGGAAAATCATTCTGCTAGGTACTATTCGGAACTTGCCCAGCTATTGCTATCGCTGGCTAATTAGGATAAGTAACATACTAAGGAGAGAATAAAGCAGCACTATTTCTTGTTTTTATGTTGCTTATAGTACTTCTTAGGCTTGGGGATTGGTCTGGATTCGATCTGCTCTCTCTCTTTCTGGATCTCAATTCGCTCTTGTTGCAATTCTTCTTCGAGCGCTGCCAAGTCGTTGTAGATAGACATGTTGCCTAGAGCCTCAGGAGTTTTCATGAGCTCACTTAGCACTCTAAGAGTGGAAGTATGCTCGCTTCCCGCTACTTTACTAGCCAAGGATATGTACTTGTCCATCATCTTAAGCGTTTGGGGGCTTGCACTTCTTGCTTGAAGTCTTTCCTTTATTCTTAGCATGTTGCTGTAGATGTTCATCGCCATCTCCCTTCAATATCATAAGATCTGTATATTCTACCTTAGCGTGACTAGTGCTAGTGATTTTTCGGAGACTTAATATTTTCAGCAAGGAGCAAAAAGTATGGTTACACACACAACTGATGAGCAACACCCAGCTACTGAAAGCCATAGACCAATACCATCCGGCACACCATGCTTTTACTGTGGATATCCCTTACAGGGCACTATAGTTGCTTGGTGGGGAAATGGTGCAGACGTATACTTGCATCCAAGCTGTGTTGTGGAACTCGCGATCAGGATGCTCAGAGATGTGCACGAGATAGAATGCGAAACACAAACCGCTATAACTGGCGGTCATAGTTCTGTGGGAAGAACTTAAAAATGCTACCAATCGGGTATGATGAACCCGATTGGTAGCTCAAAATCAGATGCAGTACCGTTTATACTCTAGACAAACAGCGGCTCCATGTGCCTTCTAATAACCAATCTTTGCATTTCATCTTCAGTCGGTGACTGTCCGTTGAATCTATCGGCTGCATCCAATACTTTGGGAAGCAGATTTATATCTCCTACACTGTTGAGAAATATTCCTGGTCTGCTTAGTACCCACCATACTGCAAGATCTATATCCTCCTGTTCGGTTAGTGGGGCGTACCAGGTAGCTGCTGTTCTGGGCTGATCTCCCCACGGGGCCTGTGTGATGGATTTAATCGTCTGTACTGCTACGTTTCTCTCTCTGCATATGGCTAATAACTCTTCAAAATCGCGTGCGTAATCTGGGTTTTGCATAAGTGGATAGTTGTATGGAAGTAACACTGAATCAAAGTCATATCTTTCTAGAGACCTTATGTGCATTCGGGCTACTGTAAGACCATGCCCGGTTACACCGATAAACCTTACAAGCCCCTCTTCTTTTGCTCTAATAGCCGCTTCCAATGCGCCTCCTGGTCCCATAGCTATGTTCCATTCTTCTGGATCCACCAGGTTGTGGAGCTGAATGAGATCCACCTGATTTACTCTAAGTCTTTCAAGCGAGCGATGTATCTGGTCGTATGCTTCCTGAAAAGTACGCTTTTCGGTTTTGGTAGCTAAGAAGAATTGATTTCTATGTTTTTCCATCCATGGACCTAAAAGTTTCTCGGATTCACCATAGCTTGCAGCTGTATCTATATGGTTTACTCCATACTCTATAATCGTTTCCATTGTTCTATCTGCTTCTTCTTGCGTGACGTTGCTAAGAGCTGCAGCGCCAAATATAACTCGACTGCTTAGGTGACCTGTTCTACCAAATGGCTGTTTGCCTATCATAGGTTTCCTCCTCCCTTCAGCTCAGGATAAGCTAATAATACACCTGTAGAACAATATTTGTCAGGTAGTTCTTAACTAGCTGTTCAATCTCCATATAGAGAAGTTGAGTACAGTTGCAAATAGGCACCAGACCAGATAGGGAAAAAGGATAACAGCTGCAATAACTGATACTTTTGCTACGGCTCTGATCGTCATTGCTATACATGCTACGAGTATGACAATCTCAACGAATCCCAGCTTGGGTGATCTGAGTCCGAAGAATATGTAAGACCAGAGGAGATTTAGTGCCAGCTGTATAAAGAACAGTTGGGTTGCTGTTCTTCAATGGGCTATCTTCCTTAAGATTGATGATATATAAAGCTATACCCATCAGCATATACAGGATTGTCCACACAGGTCCAAATAACCAGTTTGGGGGATTGAATCTTGGCTTCCTTAGCTCACTGTACCATGACGGTATGTTCTGCGAAGTCGGTATTGATCCTATTAGTCCTACTCCCTCGCATATAGCTATGAAGCTAAGCGCCTTACCAAATGATGCTAGGTTTCCTATTTTGTCTTCGAAGTAACTCTTTGTATTCTTGACCACGATTATTCTCCTAGGTCTTATTCAATTAGAGGTTAACAGGGAATGGTATATCTTCCTAATTTATATCGTAATACGATATAATTTGCTTGTGCATAACGGAACTCTTACGAAGCAGCAATATCAGGCTCTAGCTAACTTAAGATACGTTATCCGGAAATTCCTGCATTTCAGCGAGTCAGCTGCAAGGCAGGCAGGCGTAGATCCCCAGCAACATCAACTCATGCTCGCAATAAAAGGCTTGCCGGAGGGGACAAAACCCACGATAGGCGAGATTGCTGAAAGGTTGCAGGTTCAGCATAACACTGCGGTTGAATTAGTAAATCGAGCTGAAGCTGCAGGTTATGTAAGGAGGTCGAAGGACAGGGATGATAAGAGGCAAGTCATAGTATGGCTTACTGACCAAGGTGAAAGAGTCCTCGATATGTTGTCTGCCATTCATATGAGTGAGTTGAAAGTTATGGGGCCACAGTTAATTCGTGCCCTTGAATCTATAGTGAAAGAAGATATGTATTCTAAATAAAGTGTTGGGGAGGAAGATAATTTGAGCATTCTTGTAGAAAGGGGGCTTAGGACTTTACACCGTGAAGCTAGGGATACACGACCCAGACTTGGTGACTTCTCAGCTTCTCCTAGGTTAATTTATATCTCTGCTTTGGCAATCGTAGTAGGGATTGTAGGAGCTTTTTTAGCCCTAACACTTCTTTATTTAATACACTTCTTTACTAACTTATTCTTTTTCCTGCGTATATCTTTTCGAGATGTATCACCGTCTCATAACCATTTAGGATTAGCTATACTTTTTGTCCCTGTAATAGGAGGGATTATCGTAGGCCTCATGGTCAGATATGGATCTGAGAAGATACGTGGACATGGCATCCCTG
>JBHORE010000188.1:0-53542 GCA_042408415.1 Thermobaculum sp. | reverse complement strand
CTGACAGGTGGCATGGAAATGGATACCAGGTAGACCCATCCTTCTAGCTAGGTCCCGCAGAGCATCTAGAAGCTGCCTTGTGCCTTCTACCCCAAACTCCTTTACCAGCAGCCACACGTCCCAGATAGATACCACTGGCTTGCCTTCAAGCCTCCAATAGCTAGGATGAGAGCAGTATCTGGCGACAATGTAGCTCAGACTACGCCATACCTCCTCACCCTTAGGTGCATCATAAACCACCTCGTAGGCCCCAAGGTTCTCGTCCTCCCACAGTCTTAACCACTCGTCTCTGGCGCTAATTCCAGCGGTCGGGAACCAGTAAGCCCAAGGATGGTTGGTCCACATCACAGCAAACTGGATTCCATCAAGGTCCTCTACACCCAACAACCCGTCCTCCAATGCCTCGTGCAGGGCAGGACCTCCAGCATACCAGTACCAGTCGAAGATGAACACATCTATCCCAGCCTCCTTGGCTAACCGGATGTACCTGTACCAAGTATCTGGTTCTCTCTCGTCCAGCTCTCCAAGCATCGGCGTTCTAGGCTGATAGTGCCCCCAAAACCAAGGCCTTGCTCCTCTCAAAAGCACGTACTCAGTCCAGCCTGGTGAGTACAGACGATCGTTGAGCGCGCTATGATGGTAGTGGGGAAACACATAACATGCTACTTCCACTTCATCCACAACCATCTACCTGCCCCCTTAGAAATTAAATGGTCACTCCTTGCATGTTACCTTCGAGATCCACATAGTCCACAGCGGACAGCCCATCTCGTACGACAGCAGAAACTTCGCACTCAATGGTCCCACCAGGCGGGAGCGTGCGATGGGTGCCTTGCTGCAATCCATCGTTTACGCTGACAGGATAACCCGTACAAGGCTCCAGTACGAGCACATTCAGATTGCGCCAGCCACCGTAGCTAGCAAACAGCCAGCAGGAGGACAACACCTCAGGTTCAAAGGCCAGACCAAAGCTCAGTTTATCTCGTGTGTGGGTCACAGCGCACCACCCAGCCGTAAGGTGTGTTGCGTACTGGAATTCGCAGACTCCAGAATCGAACGGCATAGCCCAGCGCATGTCACACCTATTATTGGACTCATCAGTCGCATAGGGCCAATAATAGTCAACACCTGTGCGACCGATCCTGCTGACCCCAAACTCCTCGATGTACATGTTTTGAGCTGGCATATCAATTCTGAGGTGCTCATCTACATTCAGGGCGACGTGCAATTTCCAGAGAAACGGTTGAGCTATGCGTCCTGTGTTGGTTAGACGGTAGTGACACCTTAGAATGGGCTCACCTGTCCGCAGTGCAAGTCGCTTCTCCAACCTGGTGGAGCTGATCGGGGTTTCTACTTGCAACCTAACCGCCACCTCATCTCCTCTTTTGGACTCCACTTCGTACTCCCAGGGCAGAGCCCAGATCTCTCCATGGTCTGGCATCCTCTCCCCGTTGATCTCCTCTGGGATATCATTTGGGTATAACTCGTCCCAGCCTCCAAAGAACACGTCATCGTATACAGAGTGAAAGGGCACGTTACGAGGTTTGATTCTAGGATGGTGCCAGAGGAGGTCAAAAGATCTAGGACGATATCCCACCTGCCATATCCTGCCTCCCAGGTCTGGCAGGATCACTACTCTGAGTAGCTCATTCTCCAATATAACCGTTCTCAGGTCATGTAGTTTCCAATCGGTTGACACACTTGCGACCATACTATTCCCTCCTCATGTCACCCTGTACTTACTTACAACGGCCTCATCCACCTCCACACCGAGGCCAGGACGATCGTGCAGACGCACATAGCCGTCAACCAAATCGACTGGAGTGCTCACAAGATCCCTAGCTATGGGGGACTCAGAGACCGTGTACTCGATCATGAAGCCGTTGGGGATACTAGCTGCTAGATGAGCACTTGCGGCCACGAGTATCCCACTCTTGAAAGCATGGGGTACTAGCTTTCTGTGTCTCTCGTGTGCGACTTGTGCGATCCGTTTGGCCTCCGTCAATCCCCCACACCTTCCAAGGTCCGGCTGCACGATGTCCACGCCCCCCTCGTCGATCAGTCTTCGGAAGGCTAATACTCCACTTTCTTGCTCTCCGGCCGCGATATACAAGCTCGTGTGGTCCGACAGGCGCCTGTACCCTTCTAGGTCATCAGGCGCCAGAGGTTCTTCCAACCAGTAAACCCCATACCTTTCGTACACCGTCGCCATACTGAGGGCTTCCTTGAGATCCCAGACGCCACCGGCATCAATCATCACATCGACATCATCTCCAACTGCCGAGCGTATAGCTTGCACCAGCTCCTCATCTAACTTGCGATCTCTCCCGATTGGACCCCAACCAAACTTCATCGCAGTATACCCTTGCATTGCATACTGCTCAGCTAGCCTAGCGGCCTCCATTGGAGTCTCAGGCATTAGAGAGCTAGCATATGCCCTCAGCTTATCACGCCTGGCTCCTCCCAACAGCTCACTAACCGATCTGCCCATGACCTTGCCACGAATATCCCACAGCGCCAAATCTATCCCACTCATGGCATGCATCGCTGGTCCTACTCTTCCAAAGTAAATTGTCGCTCTATACATCTTCTCCCAGAGCTGTTCCACCTCTAGGGGATTCTCCCCTAGCAGCACGTACCTCAGCCCCATAGCCACCGAATGCGAAACTGGGGCTTCTATTGCCGCCTTCGCTACAAGCGGGGATGAATCTACCTCTCCAATACCCGTTATCCCCTCATCTGTATGTACCTTGATCAAGAGTGTATCCTGGGTACCATCTGCCCTCGTTGGGTCCACTTCTGGTAACCTCAGGTAGATAGCCTCCACGTCAGTGATCTTCATAACGTCCTCCTTATGTAAACCTGCCGTGCGTGGTGACTAGAAAGTAACCGATAGGCCACCATCAACAGGAATCACTGCGCCGGTCATATAGCTAGAATCATCCGATGCCAGGAATAATGCTACCCTAGCCACCTCCTCTGGTTGGCCAGCACGGGCAAGCGGTATCTTCCTATGCTCTACATAAATGGAGCGAAAGGTCTCAGTCTCTAGCTCGTTAGTCCCCTCTACTATAGACATGCTGGTATCGATAAATCCGGGGGCAATTCCGTTGACTAGTATGCCATGCGGTGCCAGCTCTACTGCCAGGGTCCTGGTCAGCTGATCCAATCCCCCCTTGGCAACGTCGTATGCCGAAGCAAGGGGCTCTGCCCTATAGGCATGAACCGAGGACACGTTGATAATCCTCCCTCCACCTGCAGCTATCATTGACCGCGCAGCAGCTCTCGCACAGTGCACAGCTCCATATAGGTTTACTCTCACCACCTCATCCCACTCAGCTGGAGGAGTAGTGATGAAATCTCCTGCCCTAAATATCCCAGCGTTGTTCACCAGGATGTCTATCCGTCCAAAGGCTTCTAAGGTGCGAGAGACCATACTCTCGACATCAGATTGCTTCCCCACATCTGTACACACAGCCATTGCCTTGCCCCCCATTGCCACGATATCATTAGCAGCTTCGGCGATCTCCTTTTCCGTTCGCGCTGCCAAGGTAACAGCGCAGCCCTCGCGCGCGAATAGCTCAGCTATGGCACGCCCAATGCCACGGCCAGCTCCAGTAACAATAGCGACCTTGCCCTCAAGACGCACTTTGCATCCTCCTTACAAAGGGATTACCACTCCAATTGTACGATCGGCCATCAGCATGCTTATCAAGGCACTCGACTACCCATTCAGTGTTTACACAGAGTCATCCTGAGCACCGACAGCGGCTATAGAAAAGACTCACGTCTTAGCCTCCAACAAAATCACCTCACTCCCCTGCTCTGGAATATCCAAGGAGATTCCTAACCGCATCAGTTCATCCCCGCCAACCTCCCAAATGCGCCCATCAGTTGAGACAAGGGAGTAGGCAACATCGGGATCGAGGCCTTTCAACTTCACTTGTACGGGTGAAGATCCATTTGGCCTGAAAAGGAGCACAGCGCCAATGTCCTTAGATGGGTGGTGAACCTGTAAACCATCCCATCCCACGCCATCTGGGTATCGTAGGTGGTAAACTTGTGCTTCCCTGAACAGCGGCCTAACTCGCTTATACAGCGCAACGTTACGTCGTACCGTCTCCACCTCCAATGCATTCCACTCAGCTGCGCGACCCATGAGGATCCAAGGGCCACCAATCATGCAGGAACGGCAGGAGTAGTCGCTTGGGCTTTCCTGCATGTAGCTGGCACAATAACGTAGTGGGAAGGGATAGCTCGCTCCATACAGCGCCCTTCGACGTCCCAGAGGGTCAAGTAACACAGCGCCGTCCGTGGTGATGGAGGTGTCGTGCATAGTGGTCATGGCATAGGTCATTATCCTGCCGCCTCCTTGGCAGTTCTCTATTATCAGGTCAGGGCAGGCTCTTCTGAGATCCCACAGCACCTGCCTGTAGCCTTCTGCGCTATGGTATCCAGCAGGATCCGGGGGGTGAGAGTGTGCAGGGTGTTCACATGGTGTGATCAGCTCAAAGTCATGCACGATATAATCCAGCCCATAAGTCTTCACGACTCTGATGACCTGGTCCGTAACCCATTGCCTTACTTCCGGCTCTGCTAGGCACAGCGCACGTGTACCAAAGCTTCCCCAGTCATTGGGCCACGCCGTCCAATTGGGATGCTCATGGAGTATATTACTCTCCGGTGAGGCGTTGGCGAAGGCCATCCACGCGCCGAACTTCATACCGAGTGAGTGCACCTTCTCCGCTAGCTCGTCTAATCGAGGCATCCTGACTGGCAACGAGACCCAATCACCCACTCCCCTTGCCCACCCATAGTCTGCCACGAACACTTCCACGCCGACATCGGCTGCGACCTCGAGGCAACGCAAGGTGATCTCTGGCGTGAGGTCCCAAGCATAGCCCCAGGTGTTAAAGATCACATATGGGAAGCTCTTGTCGGGATAAGGAGGGGAGAGTTTGTGCTCTACCAGAGCATGTGTGACCTGCGCTGCAGCGTCCCAATCACCATCAAATATTCCTAGGAAGGCTGCTGGACTCCTCCAGATACCATCAGGCGCGACTCTGACGTGCAGCGCCTCAACTGGGGATGCTACCAATCTCACACCTCTGTCCATATATACTGATGAGCGCCACGTGGAGGCGCCTGGGACCCTAGCTACATCTAACAACCTGAATTCCGCAGGACCATCGTACTCCAGTCCAGAAACCAGCCCCGCACCATCTGGCCTTCTGAGTGCGATCCAGCTACAGCACTGCTGGTATGCACCCACTGGCAGACGCATGGCATCACCCGCCGCCAACTCTAGGTTATGCAATGCAAAACTAGCATCTCCTGGATCCCATCGGTCCCATCTGTGTCCGGCAAAAGCTTCCACGTAGAACAGGTTGAGAGAGGAGTCTCGTAAGTCATGCTGGAGCCACAAATCTAGCAAGTGGTATTGTAGTACTTCCTGTGCATGCCCACCGGTATTGTGCAGCTCGACCCACCGCCTAAATACCGGGATAGTAAAAGACAGCCACAGCGACTCCACAAGGACGATCGATCCATGAGTCAGAGTTACCTCCAACCTTATTGCCCCTTCCTCCTCTTCACACACCCAGTCCTGGAGAGTCCATCCATTCATATCGACGGAAGGCTGAAAGGATACATAGGTCAGCGGGTGGTAGGCAGATTCCAACCAAGAAGTACCCGATGACTTATCTAGCAGCGAGATTAGGCACAAACCTCGGGAGCAAGCGCACAGCTCCATTTCCAGATACTCGTTGCGTAACTTCCACATGGGCTGCACACCAGGTGTGAAGTCACATGCAGCTGACATAGCTCATTCTCCCCTCTCAGCCGGCTCCAAATATACCACCTCTGAGGCACGCACCATGCCGTTGAGGTCAATCACGGGCTCCTGCCCACTTCGAGGAAGCTCTAGCTCCAATCCTTTGGCCATGAGGTCACGACCACTGGCATGGTAACTTTCACAGGCATCTTCATAAGATACTTTGTATATGGTATCCTCCTTGAGCCCGTGCACGGGTATCACACGACTGGCCGTACTACCGCCTAGTCGGAATACGAAGATGACTGCGGAGTCCGTCAGCTCATCATACGAGCCGATGGCGTCCCAGCCGTCCCATCCATGCCCCACTCTCTCCAAAGGTTGTGGCTCTAGTAGATGTAGCACCTTGCCACGAGCTACTCGTCGCCGGATGCGCTTATACAGGGATATTTGACGTAGGAGGGATCTCCACTCCGAGGAACCCTCCTGTAGGAGGTGGATGTGAGTCATCAGTATCATCGGGCCGCCGAAGAGATGACTGCGATACTCATAATCTCCTAACCCTTTGCCTACATAGTGACCTGGTATAGGTTGGTCACACACATAATGAGCCAGGTAGCGCGGGGGCAGTACATGCGAGATACGCCAGGTATGTATGCGCTCATAGAGTGCTCCGGCAGCATCAGCGCCTATGGACGTCACATGTTGCTGCACCATCTTAAATGTAGGCAGACTCAGACCATTGTCACAGTGTTCGATAAGTACATGTGGTCGCAGCTGGCGTAGCCTATCCATGATCCAGTCAAAACCCTCAACTACCGTCATGTAGTCGTTGGTTGCGTGTAGATGTTGAACCTGAGGATTGCATGCCCCCCAGAGGTAGTGGTCTGTTAGGAAGTAGTCGATTTTGTTCTCATCAATGATCTCAAGCAACTTGCCAAGCATCCAGTTACGTGTTGCGGGGTTGCCAAGTGTAACCGCAAATACCTCTCCTTCCCTGTTGTAAGCCCACTGACCGGGACCATTGACCCATTCCGGGTGTTGTTGGTACATGCTCGATAGTGATGAGACGTTGCCGAAGCTAAGGTGGATTCCAAATAGCATTCCCTTGGCGTGCGCGGCCTCTGCCAATGGCGCCAGTCCCCGTGGGAACTTATCTTTCAGTGGCAACCAATCAGGATCTTCCCACCCGAAGTCTACCACGAACAACTCTACACCCAAGTGGTGGCAGATATCTAAGCATCGGAGCACAGACTCCTCATCGATGTCGGTACCATACCCCCAGCTGTTGAAAGCCACGTAAGGGAACTTTTCATCTTCCACTTGCCGGGCAATTACCTCCTCCACATACCGTTGGCACCGGTGAGCCAGCTCGTCCAAGTCTCCATCGGCGAGACCAACGAAGCCAGCAGGACCTTTAAGAGTTTCCCCAGGTTCAAGTCTATATTCGGGACGCAGGTAGCACTCGACCCATACTGCGCCGTCGCCGTATACATCACCAAACTCGCAAATGGCTTCGGCATTCGACTCCCATCCAAAGTAAATTCCCGGTCCTATATCTGGTGTTATCAATCCTAACCATGTGGCCTCCTTCCTATACCCTGAGTGAACAGCCTCCTTCACTCCAGGGCCTAGCTCAATCCACCGCCATGTATGCCAGTCAGCCCATCTGCCTTCCCGAGACCGTTCCCGACCTAACCCACAGTATGCCCTGAGACGTCTACTTGGTGCTCTAAGCACGTAGGTAAACACCGGTAAGCGCTCGATCACGATTGGATAATCAGAGGTATTTGTCAGCTCAAACCACTGTCGTAACACTGCATGGTTAGGATGACATCTGAGGCACCAAGTTACCTTCAACGGAGCATCAGCGGGCGAGAAGTTGATCGCAGCCACATCAGTGCCGTCATACAAGTTAGCCGTATTGATCTGCCCTACCAACCGCTCACATCCCAAGGGAACCAGCACGTTCTGTCCACTGGTGGCTCCGCCCCTGTACTCCAGCTCGTACAGGGGGGAGCTTATTGATGTATCTAGCCAGCTCTGGCTAGGATCAGCATTACTTGGCCGAAGGCTGCTACAGATCACTTCTCCCCGCTCACTAATATGCCATTCGACATAGATGAGGCCATTATCCATCTTCAGAGAGCCTGTTACCTCATCGAACACAATCATTACACTACCCCTCCGTTAGTATGACGTGGATTGGCCCCTAGGTTACAGGAGCTTGTTAGCCTTATCATCGATGGTCTTGGCCGCTTGCTCAGGCGTAATCTTGTTGTTCCATAGCTGATCCAACACCGGCCCAAAAACCTCGAACACTATCTGTTGGTTGTTGGCCGTGTAGACATCTCCCAGCTTAGCCTCTGAGGATGTCACAGCATCTAGCACCAGTCGATAGCCCTCCGGCTGCCCTTCTAAGGATTCCTTGGAGAGTCTGGCGGAGTTGAGGATCGGTATCCAGTCGTGCTGCTTGGCCATCGTCATCTGGAAGTCCGTGGCCGACCATTTGGCCCACTCGAACGCTGCCTCTGGCACCTTGGACTTCTTAGATATCACCCATCCTCCCAACCAGTATGGAACAACACGCTTACCCTGCCATGTTGGCCAAGGGACCATGCCCCACTCAAAAGAGGCCTGCAACAGCGGAGACATATCCCAGCTACCACCAAAAAACATTGCAGTCCTACCAGCCTGGAAAGGTCCTACGTTTTGAGAGATGCTAGCGCGCTGGGCAGCGTTCGGTGCTACCTTATCCTTCCATATCAGGTCCTGGACAAACTGCATAGCTTTGATGTTGGCAGGATCCTGTAGATTGAATCTCGTAGGCTCCACTATTTTGTCAAAGAACGCTGAGCCCTGATCCCAGGACAGCACCTGTAACCCCCACCATACCTGTAACACTCCAGGATCCACACCCCACTGTACGACCTTACTGCCCTGCCTTATAGTAAGCTTGTGGGCGGCTGCTAGGAAATCATCCCATGTCCAGCGCTCGTCTGGATACTTTATTCCAGCCTGATCAAACATCTTGCGATTGTAGTACAATGCGACTGTCTGGATGTTTTCAGGCACAGCATACATATGGCTACCGTCCAGCCTCCAGACATCGAACAGCTGGGTAGGGTATTTGTCCTTGTCGAATAACCCTGCCTTGTCCAGATAGGGTTGAACATCGATGATCATCCCCTTCTTATAGTGACCGTATGCCTGCACATCCCAGAAGTAAACATCGTACGGTTTGTTAGCCGAATAGGCCAATGGAATCTTCTGCCAGTACTGATCATAGGGAAGGAGTTGGAAGTTAGCTCTATAACTATCCTTGTGAGCGTCATTGAACATCTGCGCACGTTGCTTGAAGTTCTTATCCGTCGTCGGCGATACCTGCCACATCAACGCAGAGAACTCTTCCAAAGCTGACTTGGTAGGAGCAGAAGAGGAGTTATTATTTGAGACACTACTGCCACAAGCTCCTATCGCGCCTACCGCGGCAGCAGCCCCTAACATTTTGATAAAATTCCTGCGGCTCAGGGTTCTACTTGGCATAGATGTTTTTCCTCCTGTGTTGTATTTTGGGGCTATAGACTATAGAGATGCATGAACTCTAAAGTCATCTAAATCACCTCCCTCCCCAACAAGCTCCCACTCTAGCCCTTGAGTCCTGTCATAACTATGCCCCGCACGAAGTAACGCTGGGCAAGTAGGAACAATGCTATAGGCGGGATTATCGCCAGAGTCGTGGCAGCCATTAACAGATGCATCTGAGGACCTATCCTAGGGGAACCCTGAAACTGGGAAAGCGCCACGGCTATTGTCCACTTCGACTCGTCAGTGAGGTAGATGAGCGGACCGAAGAAATCGTTGTAGGTCCAAATAAATGTGAAGAGCGCCACCGTCGCTAGGGCTGGTGTCGTGAGCGGGAGCATGATACTCCACCAGATGCGGTAGTAGCTAGCACCATCCATCTTGGCGGCGTCCTCCAGTTCCCTTGGGATAGTCCGATAGAACTGACGTAGGAGGAAGATGAAATAAGCATTGCCGAAGAACGCAGGTACAATGAGGGGTTTGAAGGTGTTGATCCACCCCAGCTTGTTGAAACCTAGGTAAGTGGGGACCAGCGTTACGGTAGATGGTAGCATCATGGTTGCCAATAATCCTAGGAAGATCAGATCCCTACCTGGTGCCCTTAGACGTGCAAAACCGTAAGCACTAAAGGAGCAGGATAAGATCGTGCCAGCCATTACAGAGAAGACGATGATAAAAGTATTACAAGCATAGGCAAGGAAGGGGACCAAGTCCAGCACCTCGCGAAAATTCTGGAATTGCGGGGGGCTTGGTATCCATACTGGGGGGAATATGTAGGTCTGGTTGGCGGGCTTGAGTGCCGTGGACAACATCCAGAAGAATGGTATCAGGATGACCACTGCCCCTAGTGCCAGCACCAATATGGATACAGTAGTCAGCACCACCTCGCGGTGAGTTACCCAAGCCCAGCGCATTTCCCGGTAGCGCGCACTCAAATTCATCCCTTCTCCTCCTCTGTTTCGTAGAACACCCATAAGGTAGAGGACCTCAAAACCAGTAGTGTTAGTAGCAACACTATCACGAACATTACCCAAGCTATAGCGGAGGCATAGCCCATCTTGAGATACTGGAAGGCATTATTGTATAGGTAAATGGACAGCAACAGTGTGGCATTGTTTGGCCCTCCACCAGTCAGCACGTAGGCTTCCGCGAAAACTTGCAACGATCCTATCACCCCAAGAACCAGGTTGAAGAACGTTACATGGGATATTAGGGGGAGCGTCACGTGGCGGAACTTACCCCAGGCACCTGCGCCGTCGATCTCGGCTGCCTCGTACAGCTCTACAGGGATACCCTGCAGACCAGCTAGGTAGATCAGCATAGTGCCTCCTACCCCCCAGAGGCTGGTGATTATGAGTGCTGGTAGTGCCCACCTCTCGCTCGTCAGCCATTCTGGTCCTTGTATCCCTAGCTTGCCAAGGATCAAGTTGATAATGCCGTAATCTGCGTTGAACATCCAGCGCCACAACATTGCCACCGCTACGCCCGAGATGACGGTTGGAAGGTAGTATACCGTGCGGAAAAGGTAGACCCCTCGAAACCGCCTGTTGAGCAGCACGGCCAGCAGCAATGCCAGCGCCAGGTTAGCCGGCACGCTGACTGCCGAGTATATCGACGTGACCTTCAGCGCCTGCCAGAACAGATCGTCGTGTATTAGATCCTGGTAGTTTCTTAAACCTATCCAGCTGGGCGAGGAGACCACGTCGTACTGCGTGAAGCTCAGCAATAGAGAAGCTACCATGGGGCCTAATGAGAAGAGCAACAATCCGAGTACTGCTGGTGCCATGAAGATGTAGCAATGGAGCACCTCTCGCTGCCAGAGCCCAAGGCGCTGCGGACGCACAGCCAGCGTCCGCGAGGACGTCCATACACCTATTCTAACGCTCCTCCCCACTCATTGACCTCCTAGCTACTTTCATGTGGTGTACCGACTGCCTGGTTACGAGCCTCGTCCCATCTCACAACGCCCTCGTCACTGTGATATCCCAGTCGTGTCGAGAGTTCGGATGCACCCTCGAGCACGAGGCGCAACAGATCACGGCAACGATCCGCCGTGAAGTTGACTCGAGGCACGGAGATGCTCATAGCTGCTACCATCTGACAATCAGCATCGTAAACGGGCGCAGCCACGCAGCACAGCCCCACAGTAGACTCCTCGTAGTCCAGCGCATAGCCCCTTGCCTTGGTCTCGGCCAACTCTCGATAGAAAACCTTTGGGTCAGTTATAGTATTGGGAGTGAGCTTGGGCAGTGTTTCACTCGGCGGATAGCGCTTCTTAAGCTCGTCAGCACTCAAGCCAGACAACAACATTTTTCCTACAGCTGTACCATGGGCTGGAAATCGCTTGCCGACTGCTGAGACCATCCTGATCAGATTGTTCCCCTCCTCCTTGGCCACGTAGATGACGTCCCTGCCATCTAGTGTAGCCAGGTGCGTGGTCTCCCCACATAATCTAGATATACGGCGAATTATCTCCTGTCCTTCTCTTATAAGGTCCACGCTGCGCATGTAGGCACTGCCAAGCTCGAAAGTCCTTGGCCCCAGGCGATAGGTGCCTGCTTGGAACCCCGGGGAGAGATACCCCCTGCTCATCAGGGTCCTGAGCAGCGCGTGCGCGCTGCTCTTCGGCATCGATAGGGCGTTGCAGATCTGTGTGAGCGTTAGCCCATCCTCGTGCTCAGCGAGCAGCTCCAGGATGTCCAATGCTCGTGCAGCTGATTTCACTTGTCCAACGAATCGATCTGTTTTCACTATTATGAACCTTGTTCTTGACAATGAACTCAGTAGCCTTATAATAGCATTCATCAACACAGCTGTCAACGCTCTTGGGAGGGATTGTAGTGAGCAACATCCATCCTTTCGACCTACAGGCACGAGCGCGATTGGGTGCCCGCGCTCTCATAGATCTGACGGATCCATCTATGGATGGGCTCATGTACTTTCTAGCATCATGGCGATCCCGCCCTCCACGCGCCGACCACTGTCTGTGGGATTGCGGTGATGGCACAGGCAGACATGTGGATGCCCTGACACTAGCTCATATTATGGCAGGAGGGGAGACCGAGGAAGCTGAGCATCTTCTAGAAGAATGGATGTTCCGACTAATTGGACCGAATAACTTATCTTGGTTACCGCTAGAACCCTGGGCTGAGCCTTGGGGCAAGGGGCTACTGGCCATCGATTGGCAGGAGGGGCAGCGAGCAGCCGAAGTTAGCTGGGCGCAGAGGGGCACCCTGATGGGACTGACGACCAGGTTTTTAGCTACGGGCGACGAGCGCTATCTAGAGGCAGCGCGCCGCTTGGTGGATGGGCTTCTTGCGATAGCCATACACACGCCCCACGGGCTGTTCTTCCCAGAAGGATATTACAGGGAGGGTGGATGGCAATTCCGCGAGGTTGGTCTATGCCCAGGCATCGAGGAGTACAACGCTGCTGCGATAGTACCGGCTATCAGACTGTACGAGGCGACGGGATACGAGCCCGCATTGGAGCTAGCTCACGGGCTTGCCAAGTTGGCTCTGTATCACACCAGCGGGTATCTCCCTGATGGTCAGTGGCGATTTCCAGCAGGAGAGCTAGAAGGTCATTTCCACACACGATCTAACTTCATCCTAGGCGTGCTCAAGTTGGGTCTGGTGCTCGGACATCGCGAGTACGTTGCGTGGGCTAGACAAAGCTATGAACATGCTAAGAGTTGGGGGACCGAGTTTGGGTGGTTTCCTGAGGGGTTGGGACATTGTCATGGTGAGATCTGCTGCATCACCGACATGATCGAGATAGCGCTGTTGCTTGGCCAGCACGTGGATCGCCGCTACTATGCTGATGCTGAGCGTTTCGGCCGCAACCATCTGTTGGAGAGCCAGCTACTATCCCTAGAGAGATTCAGGGCAGCGGTCGAGGCACTACCTCCCAGTGACGAAGCACCTCCGTTGGAAGGGCGCTACTCTCGCTTCGAGGGTGTTGTCGAGAGCCAGGTGGGTGGCTTCGCCTCCAGACCAACACTCAACGACGCGTTCTACCCCGAGGCCGCGGCACTTATGCAGTGCTGCAACGCTGCAGGCGTACGTGGCCTCTACGACCTCTGGAAGCATTCGATAGAGAAAACCACAGCAGGGTCGCAGGTGAATCTGCGCTTCAGCGTGGAGACCCCAGCTCTACGTGTCTTGAGCCATGAACCTTCACAAGGTCGCTTAGATATTCTTAGCTACCAACATCAGGATGTGGAGGTGCGGTTGCCAGAGGGCGTTTCGGAGGCATTGGCTGCATTCGAGGATGGTAGAGTAGCTGAATTGAGATCTCACGACGGTTATGTACGGTTTTCTCTAATGGAGATGCAGCAAGCAAAACTGTACTATCCACTGCCTCAAAAGGTGGTATGCTACGAGGTTGGTAGTGATGCTAGACGGGCATGGTGCGTCTGCTACTGGCATGGAGAGGCAGTAATGCGGGTTGAGCCAAAGGGCGTCTTCTACCCACTTTATAATCGGCCTTCGGAGCTGACAGCGGCAGAACCTTCGCCAGCTTGGAAAGACCCCATCGAATCGCTATAGGTGATGTTGGCCTGATGGACTTGCTGCTTGTCCAATAGCTCATGTAAACATCTAGCCCTTTATGCCTGTGAACACTATCCCACGGATGAACAGACGCTGGGCAACAAAGAATACCAGCAGCACTGGGATCGTGGCAATGAACGAGGCTGCCATCAGGAGATGCATCTGCGGCCCCACCCTGGCACTGCCCTGGAAGTTGGCAACTCCCAAGGCTACAGTGTACATGTCCTCGGAGTTGATATAAATCAAGGGGGTAAAGAAGTCATTCCAGGAACCAATGAAAGCGAATATAGCTACAGTGATCAGTGCGGGCTTGGAGAGAGGCAGCATGACCCTCAGGAATATCTGTAGGCTGTTGGCGCCATCGATACGCGCAGCATCCTCCAGTTCCAAAGGTATAGTCATAAAGAACTGACGCATGAGGAAAATGAAGAAGGCATTGCCGAAGAACGCGGGCACGATCAGGGGTTTGAAGGTGTTGATCCACCCCAGCTTCTGAAACACGATGAACGTTGGAACTATCGTCACAGCGCCTGGCAGCATCAAAGTAGACAGAAGTACCATGAATATTAGATGCCGCCCTGGCGAGCGTAGGCGCGCGAAGCTATAGGCCGCCATCGAGGATGACAGAACGCTGCCTACAACCGTGAGCCCAGATACAATGGTGCTGTTGAGCAGATAGCGTCCGAAGGGTACTGCAGTGAATACCTCAGCGTAGTTTCCCCATTGTGGTGGAGAGGGAATCCACCTGGGAGGCAAGAGATAGACGTCCATTGGCCTCTTTAATGATGTAGAGACCATCCATGCTAGAGGGATCATTATCACGCAGGCTCCCAGTAGAATGATCAAGAGAGAGAGGCCCGTTTCAATGCGCCTACGCCAAACACGTGTGGACAATCTTTCCTTCGCAGACAACATGACCTGTAGCTGCGATACCCTGGCCATCACCTACCCCTCCTCTCGCCCTCATAGTACACCCACATCGGAGTGGTTCTAAACACCGCGATAGTGAGCAGCAGGACCAGCATGAACAACGTCCAGGCCAGTGCCGAGGCGTATCCCATCTTGAAGTAGTTGAATGCATTGCGGTAGAGGTAAAGCATGTAGAAGAGCGTAGCATTCTCGGGCCCGCCTCCAGTTAGCACATAAGCCTCAGTGAAGTACTGGAATGAGCCTATTAACCCTATGACGAGATTGTATAAGATAACAGGCGAGAGCATCGGTAGGGTAATGTACCAGAACTTAGCAAATCTTCCACCCCCATCTATTTCTACCGCCTCGTACAGCTCTGTTGGTATACTCTGCAGTCCCGAGAGATAGATCAACATGCTCCCTCCAATGCCCCACAAACCCATGATGATCAGTGAGGGAAGTGCCCAGGTGGTACTCCCCAACCAATCTGGACCCTGGATACCTAGATACCCAAGCAGCACATTGAGCAGTCCGAACTCGGGATTAAACAGCCAACGCCATAGGATCGCCACTGCCACTCCCGAGATAACCGACGGCAGGAGGTACACCGTGCGCCAAAGAGCTATAGCTGGTACCCTCTGGTTCATCAAGACCGCCACGGCAAGAGCGAGAATGAGCCCAAGCGGAAGTCCAACCCCTGCATAGATAGTGGTAACCTTCAGCGACTGCCAGAAGAATGGATCGTGGAGCATCTGTAGATAGTTGTCTAATCCCACCCATTTGGGAGACGAGAGCAGGTCATAGTCGGTGAAGCTGAGAACGAACGAGGCGAGCATCGGGAACAGAGTAAACAGCAGGAATCCAAGCACCGCCGGCGCCATGAACATATATCCTTCCAACGCCTCACGACGCCTCAGCGACATTCTAATACTGACAAGTTGGATACCAGCTCTCCTGCTCCCAACCATCTTTGTTTCCCATAGCCTTAGGCCGACTGCAGGAGCTTGTTACCTTCAGTCTCCACGATCTGGGCGAATTCCTGCGGCGTCATCTTGTTCCTGATGAACTTATCCCAATTAGGGTTCCATACCTTGTCCATCATCTCCTGTTGGTTAGGGTTCTGGATGTCTGCGGGCCTGGCGTGCTCTAGGGACTTAACCCACACCTCGCCGTTTGGGGGCATGCCTGGTTGACGAAGGAATGTAGGGGAGAAGGCAACATCCAACCTGGCAGGCACCTGGATCAGCTGCTTAGCTATCAGCTCCTGCGCCTCCTTGCTGGCAGCGAACCAACGGACATATTCCCAACACAGATCGGGGTTCTTCGTCTTGGCATTGATCTGCATGGGAGTTCCTGGCCAGAATGCCCCGATGAAACCCTTCGGCCCCTTGGGGATCATCTGTACATCCCAGTGGAAGGCCTTGATCTGCTTACGCGATTGTATCCCCCAGCCGCCATCGAGTAACATGGCTACCTTGCCGCTTTCAAAGGAGCCTGCCTCCCCCAGAGCGCTGGCCTGCTCTGGAGTGGGAGCTACCTTGTGCTTGTACATTAGATCTTGGATAAACTGCAATACCTTGATGACTGGTGGGTTATTCAGTGTGAGCCTGCTATAGAACGGGCGCTTGTCGACTATATCCCCACCCTCCATCCACACCAGGTTGGCCCATCCCCAATAAGCTGCCAGGATGCCAAGGGATGTGCCAAACTGCACTACTTTGTCCCCTTTGCGGACCGTGAGCTCCTTGGCAGCATCAACAAAATCGTCCCAAGTCCAGTCGGCACTGGGGTACTTGATGCCCGCCTTGTCGAACAGATCTTTGTTATAGTATAGTAGGTGCGTATCCGCACCAGAGTACATACCATAGATGCGACCAGTCCCAAAGCGATAAATGTCCCAACCAGCTTGTATGAATTTAGAGCCGTCAAGGAGTATAGGATCGGTCTCCACACGGGACGTTAGATCCAGGAGTCGCCCCTCCTTAAAAAGCCTATATGTGATATCTGTTGTGGTAATGATGTCCGGACCTGTACCTGTAGCTAACAAGATCTTGAGCTTCGTGGTGTACTGATCACCTGGTGGCAGCGTAAGCTTGATGTTTGTGCCCGGATGAGATTTCATGAACGCCGCCGCCATGTCCTTGAAGTACTGTATGCTGGCAGGTCCCCAGTTATAGTAGGAGAACTCGATCTGTCCAGTTACTTTACCCTGACCAATGGTCGTGGTAGGCACCACATTACTAGCACTAGTAGGCACGGCGGTTGGGAATACACTGATAGGCGTCGCAGGCACTGTAGGGGCTGGCGCCGTGCTGGGGGCAACCGTAGGAGTGACGCCTATGGTGCCAGCGCCCCCACAGGCGTACAGCGGGGTAGTTACAGCAACCACACCTACCATCCTTAGGAAACGCCTTCGACTCATGCGGCCTCTACCCATGGCATCCCACTCCTTTGTTCATATATGCGAACATAGTTCTATTAATAGAACCTGGTGATCTTATGTTAATACGCGACCTACAACCTGTCAACTAGTGGCCGGAAATCAGAGGGGTCTAACAAGCCCTTCATACCTATCAAACACTATTGGTGGACGTGCTTGCTGCCTGGCAGCGATCTCCAATGCTTCCTCTCCAAGATCTTTCCCTACCCACAACACGAACTCGAAGGTGTGTGGGCCCTGGTCTGTGTGTTCATCCCGACCTCCATATACTTCAGGGTCCTGTCCCATCCAAGCCATCCTCGAGCTGCGCAGCAGTGTCCACTGCCATCTACGATCGTCCAGGCTGAGGCTGTAGGCATCTTGAGTAACTATTGCCAACTGTCTCCCATTAAGGTCCACCATAGACCATCCCTGCACTGGCCATTCGACAGCACTACAGGTGCGTTCCACCCAGCCTCCAGCTTGACCGTCCCTCCAACGCTGCACATTGGAAGCTAGCCATAACGGCATCTGCAGCATTCTGTATCGTTCGGCAAACAATACTTCAAGCTTGATATGGAGTTTAGGGTCACCACGATGTAGACTGAGTGTCCAACGCACGCGCGACTCCCCTAGCCTTCCCTCTGCTCGTAGCCGGGCACGCAGCGGACCCTGCTCCTCCACCACCCATGTTCGAACCATAAACTCCGACTCCACAGGCTCGTCAAACCTGTCTGTGTGGAAGGTCCATGTGTCCGTATGGTCGGTACGCAGGTGTAGCCCTATGCCCTCTAGGAGCAACTTGTCCTCACTCCATAGAGCTTCGACTCCCCTCTCTCCCACCTCTACACGTAAGTGAGTGTTCTCCAGAACCGTATCTGAGACGTGTAGGTCAGTGGTAACGTTTCTAGTAGGATTAGGATCTTGGCGCACCAGTAACTGCAACGCTGACATCGCTCCTACCTCTGCTGGGAACAGAATGCGAGTCGTTCCTGGAGCATCTGGCTGCACCACCTGGTGGTCCACGGGGTTGCCGTCGAGGTCGCTCACCCAACGATCATCCCAGCTTCTGAAGTCCAACCACGGTTCAGCCTCAATATATCCTCGCCAAGGTGCAGGGTCAGGATTCATTACTACCAACTGGTGCTCATTGACCGCTGGCAGATGCCGATGAGCCCAGCGCCTAGTAGCCTCAACCATCACCTCCTCCCCTGAGATCTGGGCCCTACCCTGTATAGCCCGCACTGAATCCCAACTCCGGGGAGCAGCCGTTCCAGCTAACACATCGTGAAACTCCGTTAGTAGTAGGTCCTCCCACGCCTGGTTTAGTCTCTCATGGAGCGCAACCGCTTGCTGTGGTTCATCCACGAAGGCCCGCACCGCGTCCTCGGCCTGGGCTAACAGATGTTCTGCTCGCCGTTGCCTCTGCTTGATATCGTGCATCACGCTGTAGCAGCCGGGGAATGTATGTTGTAACTCCTCTGTTACTATTGGCAACCGATCGCGCTGGTCATATATTGCCTCGAAGAATGCCTGAGGCGTGCTGAAACGTAGCTCGATGCCTTCCCAGGCATGGTAGTGGTCTAGTATATACTCGATCTGGGCTTTGGTAGGTCCACCACCATGGTTGCCCACTCCAAAGAAACACATCGTGTGACCTAGTTCGCCTGAAGCCTCCACTGCCATCATGATCCGCTCATACAGATCCTCATAATAATAGGTGTACGAGGGTACAATCCTAAATCCCAGCACCTCACCCCCCTTGGGACCTCGCCATCTAAATGTTTGTGCAGGCAGAGGCAGCTGTTCTGGGCTGGGGCGATGAAACACGAAGCCTATGTAACCTTCCTCAGCCAAGATGTCAGGCAGAGTCAGGGGGTGACCAAACGAGTCCACTTGGTATGCAACTTGCGGCATAACTCCAAACTTTTCTCGGAAGTACGCGCGGCCGTGTCTGAGCTGGCGTCTCCAGCCGAATTCTGTAGGTAGGTTCGAGTCCGGCTGCACGAACTGGCCACCAGTCACATGCCACTGCCCGATGCTCACGAGTCGCCTTATTCGCTCAAATAGCTGAGGGTCTAGCTTCTCCACCCAACGGTATATCCAGGCCTCACCACGCGTGAAGATGAACTCTGGGTATTCATCACACCGGTCTGCGGCAGAGCGACAGGTGGCTAGTGCCTCATCCACCCCAACCTGCCAAGGCCAAAGCCACACTGGATCTATGTGTGCATTACCGATCATGTGCACGACAGTCATCTCCTCTCCCTCCTAGTTTTTGACTTGAGTCTTGCTTAGAGTATTGACAACGTTAGCATAACGTTCTAAGATAGTCAACAACTTGACCGATAAAGAGCCGACAGGTTGTCGGGAGATACCCAAGTGGTCGTGACACAAAGGAGGTGGTCCGCACGGCGAGCTTCATCAAGAAATTCGACAGAGTGGACTATAGACACAATGCACCATGGAGGTAAGACAATGCAGGATCATAACATCAGCCGCAGACGGTTCGTGCAGATAGTGAGTATAACCACGCTCCTGACGGCATTGGAGGCTTGTGGTAGAGGTGGCACTGGAACCACCCCCACAACCACGGGAGTCTCCCCTTCTCCTTCCCCCACGGGCGCTATGAGGTCTCCGTCGCCCTCTCCCACAGCGGCGAGCTCACCCTCACCGTCCCCTACAGCTGTCGTGGCCACGCCTACCACAGCACTGGGAGAGGGAACACAGGGTTCAATAGGACTACCTAAGCAGATAGCTGAGGGTAAAACCGTATCCATTCGGGTGGAGAACACGCCGCGTCCGGAGGACCGTGCAGCCTTCCAGCTTTGGAAAGATAAAATAGGCAGGTTCAACAAGCTGTACCCAAATGTCAAGATAGTCAGTGATACCTATACCTGGGACCCATCGACCTTCCCCGCTAGGATACAAGGAGGCACAGCCGGTGATCTCTGGTTGGTACCTTTTACTGAAGTCCAGAAGCTGATTAGCCAAAAGGTTGTAGCCGATATCACCGATCTGATGCAGAGCTGGCAGTACTTTAAGGATTGGAACCCTGGGATGCTCAAGATCGTGACCGGTCTGGATGGTCGCATATATGGGATACCAGCCGGAGGCTACGTTATGGGACTGGTTTATAACCGGGCACTCTATAAGCAGGCCGGACTCGACCCTGAAAAGCCTCCCAGGACCTGGGACGAGCTAGCAACCTATGCCCAGAAGCTAACAAACAGGAGCAAGAACCAAGCTGGCTTTGCAGTGCTGACCACCGGCAACCAGGGGGGTTGGCAGTTGTTGAACTTTGTTTGGCAGGCTGGTGGGGACTTCGAGAGGCAGGTCAATGGTAAGTGGCAAGCAGTGTTTGACTCCCCTCAGGCTGCCCGTGCACTGCAGTTTTACCATGACTTGCGATGGAGATACGACGTGCTGCCGCGCAACACGCTGCTGAAGGCGGACGATATTTTCCCTATGCTGGCTTCAGAGCAGCTGGCGATGGCGATCTTCTCCCCTGGCTGGATCGACATAGTTGTGAGCCAGCACGGAGGCAAGCTGGAAGACTTTGGCATGGCGCCCCTACCTGCTGGTCCTGCGGGTCGCGCGGAGCAAACAGGTGGTGCGGTTCGTTTCATCAACGCTAAGAGTAGCCCTGAGGCAAGAGAGGCGGCCTTCTGGTTCGCTATATGGGAGGAGTTTGATCTCAATGAGGTGCTGTTTAACACCCAGGCAGCGGCGATGGCAGGTAAGCTCGTGGGACTGCCCGATATACCGCTAATGCGCGGGGAGTACCAGCGCAAGCTCCAACAGATCATTAGTCGGTACACGAACGTGCCCACACAGAACTATAGGCTATACATTCAGGAAGCCGGCAGGTACGCTCGACCCGAGCCGCCAATAGAAGCTCAGGCGCTGTACGCTCTGCTGGACCCTGTAGTGCAGGCAGTACTAACGGATAGGAATGCCGACCCTGCAACGCTGCTTAGTCGCGCTGCTCGGGAATTCCAGACCAGATTCCTGGACAAGGCTTCGTAGAGGGGAGCTGACATGCGCACTGCAAGGGCCGACTCGAGATCGATAGTGCGAGGGATGGCGTGGGTGCACTTCAGGAGGAAGCTGCTAGAGCAGATGATAGCCTACGCTTTCCTATTCCCGGCGCTGCTAGTGTTCGCGCTTTTCAGTTGGTACCCGATAGCAAAAGGCTTCACAGTAGCTTTGCAGCAAGTTACGCTTGGTGGGGATGCGAGGTGGGTGGGATTGGAGAACTTCAGGTACGTGTTAAGCGATCCTCTCCTGCCGATCGCCTGGCGGAATACCTTGTACTTTGCTGGATTGGGATTGGTGATAGGATTCTTTGTGCCCGTGGTACTGGCTATACTTGTCAACGAGGTGCGCCGTGGTCAGGCGCTGTTCAGGGTGGGGTTCTACCTACCATCGATCATGCCATTAGTAGTAGTCGTGCTACTATGGAAGTGGATCTACGACCCAGGCAACGGATTGCTCAATGGCCTGCTCCAGCAGTTTGGGCTACCACAACTGGGCTGGTATCAGGATCCCAAGCTGGCAATGCCAAGCTTGGTTATTATGTCTACTTGGACCTATGCGGGCGCGACCACTCTGATCTACCTGGCGGCCCTGCAAGGTATCCCAGCTTACTTATACGAGGCTGCCGAGATCGATGGGGCTACGGTGCTGCAGCGAATGCGGTATATCACGCTGCCCCAGCTGCGCGGCGTGATGCTGATCATGCTGATCCTACAGATAATTGGCACTATGCAAGTGTTCACGGAGCCTTTCGTCATGACTGGAGGAGGACCAAACAACGCTACGCTCACTGTGATGTTGCTGATCTATCAGTATGCCTTCGCATACTCCAATTTCGGAGCGGCTACAGCCCTGGGGCTGATGTTGTTTGTTGTGCTTGTGGCTTTCTCGATCGTGTACTTCGCGCTGACACGCAAGTTGCAGCAGCCATAAAATCAGGGGGATAAGTCATGGCCATACCCATAGGAAAGCCCGCACCATTGGTGGAAGAGGTAAGCACCAGAGCGGAAACACAGGAACGCTCACTAATTTCGCAGATGGATCTACGCACTTGGCGCTACAGGCTGTTGTATGCCATGATCCTGCTGGTGCTCTCCATAGCACTTGTGACAGCCATCTTTCCCTTGTACTGGATGTTCTCGAACGCCTTCAAGCCCACAGCAGAGATCTACAGGTTTCCGCCCAGTCTGCTGCCCAGATCTTGGGATCCAGCTAACTTTCGCCTGATTTGGCAGGTATTCCCTTTCCCCAAATACTTCAAAAACACCTTGATTATCGCCCTCGGCACACTGTTGCTCCAGATCTCCGTGAGCAGCATGGCAGGATACGCGCTCTCCAAGCTGCGGCCCGCCTTCGGCCGCGTGGTACTGTTGGCCTTCCTAAGTACGCTTATGGTACCTAGTGTGGCGTATCTCATCCCGCAGTTCCTGAACATAAGGTCTCTGCCTATCCTGCACATAAGCCTCTTCAATTCCTATTGGGCTATTTGGCTACCTGCTGCGGCTAGCGCATTCAACATCTTCTTGTTTAAGGGTTTTTTCGACGACATACCGGATGAGCTGGTAGAGGCAGCGCGTGTTGATGGTGCTTCCGCTCTGCAGATATTCCTGCGGATAGTCCTGCCCCTCTCCAGGCCGGTACTTGCAGTTGTGGCCATCTTCACCTTCACAGGTTCTTGGAACGACTTTCTGTGGCCTTTGCTCGTTATCCAGGATCCCAACAAGCAGCCGATTTCAGTAGCACTCTACTACTTGAACACCTCCAATGTGCAATGGAACGCGATGATGGCGGGCCTACTCATCACCGCCTTACCTCCAATCATGGCTGCGCTGATTTTCCAAAGACAGCTGGTAAGAGGCATAGCATTCACTGGATTGAAGGGTTGAAGGAGAGACAAGTGCCACACCTCAATGATAATCCCATTTCAAGCCCGGATGATGATATAAGATACACCATACCCCCAGACGTTGAAATTAATATGATAACACATATAATTAAAAAATTAATTATATGTGTTAATGTATTATATTGATCAGGGGGTGTGTCATGGCTAGAAGGGCGGCTTACGGATTGAAGCTTACGCGCAGAAGGTTCCTTGAGCTGGGAGCTGGTTGCCTAGGCGTGCTCGGCCTCGGCAGGCTAAGAGGTATAAGGCCGCGTGCCCATCAGACTATAGCATATGCCGAAGAGGACTCCATTAGCCTAACTATAGACACAGGACATCTAGGCAACGTTTTCCTGGAGGGTGAGGAGGTCTTGCTGAGAGCCATCATGAGGGTTCAGGAGGGGCTAGAAGGCAACTACACTCTTCGGTACGACGTACGGGACGCTCGCAACCGGAGCGTGCTACGAGGAACCGAGGAGGTCACTCTGTCAAAGGGGGTGGATATAAGCCAGGTCCTGCGTATGGGCAACACGAGGCACGGATACTACTCGGCAACTTTTGAGCTATTGTCTGACACTGAGGTGGTGGTCTCGGCCGCCACCTCCCTGGCAGTCGTTCCACCACCTCTATCAGGGATACAGCCCTCATATCCTTGGGGGATCGGGGGAGGAGGCGCGTTCATTGGCATCCGCTTTGATGAACTGGAGGCACGCCAGAGGTTGCAGCTCGTGCACCAGGCAGGCATAGCCTTTACACGCGAGGAGATATTCTGGGACAGTGTTGAGCCCAGCCAGGGCGAGTTCCACTGGGAGGTATTCGATCCGGCAGTGATGAGCGCCCGCCAACAGGGCGTACTCATGCTTGGTTTGCTGGACTACTTTGCTTCCTGGTCTGTGCCTTATGGTTACGGTGGACAAGAGGGTAATGTGGATTTCGATACGGCAGTGGCCAATTATGCTAACTATGTGTACCAGGTGGTAAGTCGCTACAAGCCTGGAGGTTTGCTCGCGCAACAGGCGGGCTGGACCGATGGCTATGGCATACAGTACTGGGAAGTCTGGAACGAGCCCCCAACTTTCTGGTTTGGCACCGCTGAGCAGTTTGGGCTGCTTGTAAGGGCAGCTGCCGATGCTATCCGCAGAGCAGACCCAAGTGCGACAGTTGTTGTTTCCAGCGGCGGCCCAAGCTTCGATGCAACTGCAATTGCTGTGGCTGGCATTGACTCTTACGATGCGCTGGCAATCCACCTCTATCCTGGTCCCACGGGGCCCGAGACCGGCGGTTTCGTGCAGAGCGTCCGAGATACGCGCAAATTCCTAGATGAGCACGGAGGGAAGAGCGTAGCTATCTGGATCACTGAGATGGGATGGGACACCTACGGGGGAGTCTCTGAGTGGGAGCAAGCCAGTTACATAGTCCGGGCCAACACACAAACGGTCGCCGCAGGCTCGTCACGCAATCTGGTGTTCACATTCAACTATGGCTCGGAGCCTCCTGGCTGGGGTATAGTGCATCCCAACCTAACCCCAAAACCAGCTTACGCAGCCTACGCCACTCTTACCCACCTGCTAGGAAGTGCACAGCAATACGGAGAAGTGCCCATGGGCTCCGCGATCCGCGCCTACGTGTTCGAGATAGAAGAAGGATCAGTTGCAGTGCTTTGGAGCGTTGCCGAGGCTGGCGAGATCGCGCTTGGGGCTCCAAACTCATTGACCGCGTACGACATGATGCATGCGCCAGTAGGAGAGCACAGTAACAATAAGCTCGTTGTCCCGCTAGAGGGTGGGCCTACCTTTGTCACTGGCGAGGGTGTATTAGGAGCTCAAATGCGGAGTATATTGGCTCAGGGCGTCGTCAGTGGCATCACCCCACTGGGGCTGGAGATAGCAGGACTAGACGATCTGCCGACCAACCTTCCTCCTCTGCGGGTAACTGTGACCAACAGAATCAATCTAGTTCAGGAGGGCATCGTGCAACTGTCACTGCCTGAAGGTTGGCAGGTGGAGAATGCGTCGCTTCCGTTCGGGCCCCTTGATCCAGGCCAGAGCATCACTCTTACCTATCGCCTGCAGAAGGTGGTGACAAATAGTGCTAATGCCTACCCGGTTACCGCCAAAGCCACTACCAGTGATGGGAGGGAGGTGTCGACCACCAGGCGACTCTTCGCGACGGCAGCAGTGCGCGGTACACCCGTGATCAATGGTGCTCTTTCCGACTGGGGCCCAGCCCTCCCTGTCATGTTGGACTCTCCAGACCAGGTTGTCGGCTTGCCGAATTGGTCTCCCGAGGACCTATCTGCTGAAGTTCGGGTGATGTGGGATGATGAGCACCTCTTCTTCGCTGCCCGCGTGACGGATGACGTGTTCAGTCAACACAACACCGACGGCAATATCTGGATGGGTGACAGTATCCAGCTGTTCTTTGATCCCCTTGATGACGGAGGCACTAGTCCTCAGCCCGACGATCAGGAGTGGGGCATCGCGCTCACCTCTGATGGCCCCCAAGTGTACCGCTGGAGAGGTGACCAGGCCCCAGGACTAGTGGAGACAGCAGAGTTAGTCGCTAAACGTGGTGCGAGAGGGAACATAATCTATGAACTGGCCATACCCCTATCGGAGCTAGCGCCGCTGGAACCTCGAAACGGAACACGAATGGGCTTCACATTCCTAGTCAATGAGGACGACGGCAGCGGTCGTGAGGGCTGGATGGCGCTCACCCCTGGCGTGGGCAATGCCTGGAACCCATCGCTCTTTGCTACATGGTGGTTCGTAGATGCTATTAGCAAGGCTGCGATGCGCATCGAACGTCGCGCTGGACGCCAGCGGGAAGAATCGATCGTTTTCGAGCTACCTCAGCGTTCGGCGAGGCTTGTGGTGCATAACCATGGTATGAGGGCGATCGAGTTGGGCGTCAACGGTAGCAGACTCATGCTAGTTGCTGGGACTAGCGAGCACAGCAGCCACCACATAGCGCTGTGGGGTGACACTGCCTTAGACCTTAGCCCGTATGTGCTGCAGGGTCGCAACACCCTGATAGCCAAGCCCCTAGGCAGACCAGAAGGCTGGGCAGTGCTGGAGGTGTACTAATGGAAGGTGGGCACGTGATTAGAAGATCTGTGGCCAGATGGAGGCTGACGCGAAGGCAATTCCTGAGGCTGATTGCTGGAGTGTTGGCCGTACTAGGCATGAGTGTTGGGATTAGCAGCGCACGTAGATCCAAAGAAGTGATTGTAGATACGCGTTCAATGCTCGGAAGGTTCAATCGAGCACTGCTGAGCATCACAGGTTACGCCCAGCTAAAGGTGTCTGCCCAGGCAATAGCTCAGGATACATTTGCTCTACTCAACCCAAATGGCTTCCAACAGCGCATTGAGACTATGATCGATCAAGTGTCGCCCCAGCCCGGGGCGTTCTATCCAGACAGGATGTTCCGCTTCGTAGATAACACTGATGATGCCTACTTCCATGAGGTCATTGACAAAGGAATGGAGCCTGTGTTGCTCTGCGCTTACAATACACCATGGCTATCACCCACGGGAGCTACTAACCAACCTCCCACCGATCCACAGGAGTGGGCGAACATAGTTGCCCAGATAGTTGAGCACTATAACGGCAGCGGCAGAGATCCCCAATATAGACTGAGAGTGAGATACATCGAGGTGTGGAATGAGCCTAACCTAGAGCAGTTCTGGATGGGCACGGACGAGGAATACTTCGAGCTCTTCCGGACCACAGCGCGCACCATTCACACACGCTTCCCAGGGGTAATGGTGGGTGGTCCCGTGTACTCGCCTGGGGATCCAGATTACTACGACTATGGTCGTAGATTTATTGACGCAGTAGGGGAGGATATGGACTTCTTTGTGTACCACTCCTATGGAGACTCCGTCGACAAAATAGTCTCGGATGTTCTGCTGTGGCACGACTACATCGCTTCACATACCTCCAAACGCCGGCCCAAACTCATGGTCACTGAGTCGGAGCAGTTCATCTCCGACGACGCAGCTAAGATTCAGTACCTTCTGGATAGGCAGTTCGCGCTGATGGAGCACGCAGACATCTTGCTTGGCTGGCACCAGTTCTGTCTGTACGAGTATGAGGAGGGCTCTTATACCTTTGGGTTGATCCACGGTGACGGTTCGGTGTTCGCCCGCAACTATTGGCCATACTGGATACTACGCGATGCTTCCGGTAGAAGACTGAGGACAACCTCCGCTGACGATCCTGCCAAGTACTTAGCCACCCGCTCAGAGGATGATCTAGAGGTCAACCTGGTATGCTGGTTGCCAGAGGATGCTCCAGAGGAGGACGTGCACATTACTTTCCTTCTGCCCCGCGACAGGATACGCAGAGTAATGACTATCTCGCGGCTGCGCGGCACGAGAGGAGAGGTGGTGGACGCTCGCACTGTGTCCGGCAGGGTTAGCTGCGCAAGCTATGTCACAAGACTACTTCCTGGCGATGCGCTCTCCATAAAGTTGGAAGACGCTTCCAAGGCGCGTGCTCCCTGGCTGGGGCTCGAGACCTCGGAAGTTGAGCTGCCGCTCCATGGCAGCTTTGAGGCAACAGCTACTCTGCTCAACTCTACCCCCACCCCCATCAGCGGCTCGCTTTCTCTAGAGGGACTGCCATCCGAATGGCAGGTGGAGATGGTAGCTGGAAGCACATTCTTCCAAGGAGTACTCACTGGCGATAGTGTCCGGACAACTTGGCGCATCCACGCGAACTCAGTTACTGATGGGGCCTTAGCGTTCTACGCCCAGGCCAGGCTGCACGAAGGTGAGACCATACACTCCATACCGGTGCGAGTGCAAGTGCTTCGCCCGGTAAAGATCTTGTCAGTACCGGACTACAGCTACTTTGCACCTGGGGAGACACGTAAGCTCACTCTTAGTCTCACTAACAACATTGATGGCAAGGTCAGCGGTACAATTGCGCTCGAGGGGCCGGCTGGATGGACGACCTCAGACCCCCAGGTGCTGGTGCTGGAGCCCAACCAGGTACAGGAGTACGACTTCACGCTGACAGCGCCAATAGATGTAGCACTTGGTACCACCGTGGCCTATGCACGAGCGACAATTAATGCGGATACCTACACTCAACCAATTAGGATCGTGGTCAAGCAGTATGACCCCAAGCGACCCAGCGTGATAGTAGACCTCTCTTCCTACTATAACGGAGACGGCTTCTCGTACGACAGCAATCCAGGAGACGGCGACTTAGACCACTCCGCCTTCTCGCTACCAGCAGACACCTTTCCAGGAGGGCAGCAGGCACGCTACATGGGTGTGCTCTTTCAGATGCCAGACGTGGCTGACGGCTTCGACAATGAGGTAGTACCTGTCGGCCAGCTGATAGAGGTGCCAGAGGGCATCTACAACGAGATCGGGATCCTAGCGAACGCAACCAACGGGGCCCATAGCGGCACGTTTACTCTTATCTATGCCAACGGACAGCGGAACACTGTATCGCTATCAGTAAGCGATTGGTGTACAGGTGCTGAGCATGATGAGGAGCCCGTGATCTGGTTCGATCACCGACACAGCTCTTCTGGGGATACCACACCCTCCTGTTACATATACTACCTAGAGATACCAGTGGATTCAAGCAACAGGTTAATCTATCTTGGTCTGCCCAGCGAGCCAAACCTACACATATTCGCGATCTCCGGTGTGAGTACTGAAAGTGGCTAGCTTTCTAATGGTAGAAGAAAGGAGGTGAACATGAACTACACACCTAGACTCAACAGGCTATTCGCCCCAGACGGCAGGTGCTTCGATGTTGCGATGGATCATGGGCTTTTCAACGAGGTGTCCTTACTCGAAGGTATTATGGATATGCGGACTGCGGTTCACACCGTAGTGGAGGCCGGCCCCGATGCCATTCAGCTTTCCGTTGGGCAGGCTAGGCTGCTAGGTGACATCCCGAGCAGAAACAAGCCAGCTCTCGTGCTACGCGTCGACGTCGCTAATGTGTACGGGAAGTCTTTACCTCGCCACCTGTTCAGTCAGTTGATAGAGTCCCCTGTAGAACAGGCTTTACGACTAGATGCAACCTGCGTGGTGGTCAACATTCTTCAACTACCCGGCCAGCCTGAACTATACCATGAGTGCCTGCGCAACGTAGCCCGGCTGCAGCCCGAGTGCGAGCGTTACGGTATGACCTTAATGGTGGAGCCGCTAGTAATGCGCCCCAACAATGCCGGTAGCTACATGTGGGACGGGGATCCGGAGAAGATAGTCCCACTGGTAAGGCAGGCAGTGGAGCTAGGTGCAAACATTATCAAGGCAGATCCTACTGAGGATCCATCGGATTATAAGCACGTCGTACAAGCCGCTGGCGACGTGCCGGTGCTTGTAAGGGGTGGCGGTAAGGTGCTAGAAGAGGAGATTTTCAGGCGTACCCACACACTGCTGCAACAGGGAGCACGCGGGATAGTCTACGGACGTAACGTCATCCAGCACACCTATCCCAAAGCCATGGTGCGGGCCCTCATGATGATCGTTCACGATGATGCCAGCCCTGAACAAGCAATACTAGCGCTGCGGGAGTTCGAACATGCCACGGCGTAGAATTGGTTTCGGAATCATTGGTGCAGGACTCATGGGTAGGGAGTTTGCTATCGCATGTGCCCGATGGCCAGCACTGCTAGATCTGGATATAGTGCCCGAGCTGGCGGCGGTGTGCGATGTCAATCCAGCTGTTTTGCCCTGGTACACTGATAACTTTTCATCCATTCGATTAGCTACCACGAATCACTACCAACTACTGGAGAGGACTGATGTTGAGGCGGTGTACTGTGCCGTGCCCCATAACCTGCACGCTGAGCTGTACGTAGATGTTATTGAGGCGGGCAAACATCTCTTGGGTGAGAAGCCCTTTGGTATGGACTTGCCTGCGTACGAGCGCATCATGCGCGCTGTACGAGCTCATCCAGAGGTGCTCGTGCGGGTATCTTCTGAGTTCCCATTCTACCCAGGAGCACAGCGAATCGTGCAAGCTGTCCAAGAAGGGAGGTTGGGAAAGCTTATCGATGTCCGTGCAGGCTTCCTACACTCCAGCGACCTAGACCCAAACAAGCCAATCAATTGGAAACGAGTCGCGGCAATTAACGGTGCATATGGATGTATGGGTGACCTTGGAATGCACGTAGTACATTTGCCCGCCAGGTTTGGATGGATACCACGGAATGTACGGGCCATTCTATCTAAGATCGTTACGGAGAGACCTGATAAGGATGGTAAGATGGTGCCCTGTGACACCTGGGATAATGCATTACTCATCACGGAGGTAGAAGGAGAGGACGGAACCTTCCCAATGACCCTGGAGACAAAGCGTATTTCCCCTGGAGACACTAATACATGGTACCTGGAAGTATTGGGCACGCGGGGAGCAGTTGGTTTCAGCACAAAGCATCCTAGGACATTGCGAGTGCTGGAGTACCAGCCAGGAGGTGAACAAGCCTGGCGTACTTTGGACTTAGGCTACGAGAGCGTCTATCGGACCATCACCGGAAGCATATTCGAGTTTGGATTGCCGGATGCTATCCTACAAATGTGGGCAGCGTTTGTGGACGAGCTAGCACATGGCGAAGCGATGATCGGGAACTTCAAATGCGCCACGCCAGAGGAAGCAGGAATGAGCCATAGATTGTTCACGGCGGCTCTCGAGTCATCAGAAGCTGCCTCTGTAGTGCCCCTCTCAACGGAGGTGGGTGAGTTATGAGCAGCGCGGAAGTCGTAGTGGTAGGACATATTTGCCTAGATGTTATCCTGCGATGGCCCCCGGAATCCGAACTAGAAGTCACACCAGGGACTATCAAGAGCGTAGGCCCAGCAGATATCTCCACTGGGGGGTGCGTACCGAACACAGGCATAGCACTTGGGAAGCTCGGAGTTAACACCCTCCTACTAGGCAGGATAGGAGATGACGAAATCGGTAATCTGATAAAGGAGCTGTTGGGGCGATTGAGCGAGTGCTCAACATGCAACCTGCTCATCGCAGCTGGTGAATATTCTTCCTACAGCGTGATCCTCAGTCCCCCAGGGATCGACAGAGTGGTACTACACTATCCAGGCACTAACGACACTTTTAGCAGCAGGGACGTACCCATGGAAGCACTAGTAGATGCTAGTATTCTACACTTCGGCTATCCCCCAATCATGAGGATGATGTACTCTGATGGAGGCGCTGAGCTCGAGCAACTACTGAAAAAAGCAAAGATGGCTGGAGTGACCACATCCTTGGACATGGCCTACCCAGATCCAAACTCTCCTGCTGGCCGTGCCAACTGGCAAGAGATACTTACTAGGATCCTACCGTGGGTGGATGTGTTCGCTCCAAGTATAGTCGAAGTACTAGCCATGCTGGGTCATAATACTCAAAAGGTCGATGCCGAGCTTGTGGTAAACATTGGGAATAGACTCCTCGCGATGGGGCCAGCAGTGGTAGCACTCAAGCTTGGTGAAAATGGTCTGTACCTACGCACCGGATCCATCGATAGGCTGATGACTGCCGGCCGGGGCATCCCCGACGCTAAGGTTTGGGCAGAGAGGGAGCTCTGGTGTAACGCATTCCAGGCCGAGGTTGTGGGCACTACTGGTGCGGGTGATGCTACAGTAGCCGGACTGCTGACAGCGCTGTTGAGAGGCATAGGCCCCAAGGAGGCCATCGCTATAGCCTGTGCGGTAGGAGCCTCGAGCGTGGAGTCACAGGACGCTACAAGCGGGATACCTAGCTGGGATACTTTAAGGGCCCGGATGGATTCGGGATGGGCTAGACGACTCCAGCAGCCTGGACCGGATTGGTCCCAGGCCCATCCCCCTGGTATATGGGTGGGCCCTAGGGATAAAGATCGATGAAAAATAACTTGCAAGGAGGAAAGAGGATGCTAACGGAGAGGGAGTACAAGGAAGCGCAGGAGAGGGCAGCGAGGATGCTGGAGGAGGCGGGCATAGTGCTCACGCCCCAGGAGAGGGCTCATATCGAGGTGGCCGACTTTGGCTTAGGGGATCTGGAGCATACGGGACTGCAGCTGGTGACCTACATCAACACCCAGAGGGTGTGTGCCAAGGAGCTGGTGCTCTTTCCACACCAGACCTGTCCCGAGCACAGACACCCCCCAGTGGGAGATGATCCAGGCAAGGAGGAGACCTTCAGGTGCAGGCGTGGGCTGGTGTACCTGTACGTGGAGGGGGAGCCCACGCCCTCCCCCAAGGCCAAGCCACCCCAGGGCAGGGAGCACACCTACACCGTGTGGCACGAGATCGAGCTGCATCCAGGGCAGCAGCACACCATCCCCCCCAACACCCTCCACTGGTTCCAGGCAGGACCCGAGGGGGCTATAGTCTCGGAGTTCTCCACACGCAGCAGGGACGAGACCGACATCTTCACAGATCCCCACATCCAACGCACTACCGTGATCGGCGACTAACTACTTTTGCAGCCTTACAATGTAAGTCGACCATCACCAGACAGCAAGCGTATTACGACCACGCCGCGATTAATTCATGTGGTTTGTAAACCCAACTTATCACAAACACAAAGAATGCCCAACAAGTGAGGTCACTGTGAGTAAAGGTGCTAGCACATGCTCCTTTCCAGAGAATCTAGTGATATTTGACTGGGGATATGCCTGAGGAATAACCTTGCCCAAGATCTAGAGCAATACGCCAGCTGATCAAGTTCCCTAAACCTTGGACCTAGGACTGGGTGCAGTCACTATTCTTTCTTTTCTGTGTTCCCCTAATAGGGGTATCTTCTCACAACTGGCGCATTGCCCCGTACCTTAGAACGGCCCCTAGATCAAAATAGTTATAGGTTATAAATAACAGCAAATCCTATAGCATACAAACCAGCAGCGTACGATAACTCCCATCCACTACCCGTATCTCCTGAGTGGATCATGTAGAAACAGTAATATGGCCCCCTGCTAATTGCATCCTATCATAGAGGCTAGAGCCTTACAGCATCTCCCCTAGAGATTTAATCTAACGGAATGAGATCAGAGGCTAATAGACTTAAATTATTCCTGCCCTGCAATCTCTTGCAGGGGAGTTACCCTGATCCATTGAGCCGAAACCGTGCCTTCCTGGCATAGCAAGCCCATAGCACCTCCTGGAAGCGGATGGTCATCCGTTGCCTCCACCACGAGATTCCCGTCCACCCAACCTCGCAGTTCGCTCCCATCCACCTCCAGCGCCAGCTCATGCAGCTCATATGTCCTAAACCGTACTGATGCCTCACTGAGCGTCTTGCATTGATCTACACACTTCACCAGTCGAGCCCAGCCATCATCACACAGTAGCAGTGCGTAGTATCGCCTCATGCCTCCTACGCGGGCAGCTATCCCTGCAGCTTTAGCCATATGCACCATAACCTGAGCCTGTACCTTGTAGTTTCGCCATCCCCCCGTACCTTGGATGACCAACCCCACTCCCCTGGATTGACTGATCCGAAACGGGTGATCCCACCAGCGGCCAAACTGCTCAGCACCATCAACCCAAGCTCGCCTCCACATTGTTCCCTCACTAGCAGGCAGACGCAAGAGAAAATCCGGTTCTCCATCCCAGGTCATGTAGTCGAGATACACCGCACCTTGACATGGGAAATCTGCTCTCACCTCCAAACCAACCTGCGCTATGGGTTGACCATCTGTGGAAGGAACACGCCATGCAATCTCACCCACCTCTCCAGGCCCTAGGCAGATAGGATCACCATATAACCTGCGAAGAGTGTCATTCGCCCCATAGCAGCTCACCAGTGGACGAATAAAGACTTGGTGATCATTATGTGGGTCAGCTTCAAGACGAGCATGCAGTAGCTGTCCTGAATAGATAGTCGGGCAGGCAACCAAATTGTATCCTGGCATAGCAGCTTCTTCGGGTTGGATAAAAGTAGGAGAAAACACACGAGCAGCTCTGCCAGGTGCCAAGTGGTCAAATCTGATGGAGAGGCTCCTACGACCAAGGGCACTGTGCCCAATAACGTTTTCGAGACTAGCTACTCCTCGCGAGTCCTCGGAATCATCAGATCGAAAGCCCTGCACGGCGCCAGGTAGATCAAAGTGAAATCTAGCTCCCCGCTTGGGTTCCGAATGCGGCAATCCAGCTAGCTTTCTTCCCAGATTGGCCAGCCTGCAGGCTTCACGTACGGCATCCGTGATAACCTCGCCTCCCGCGGCACTTACCACGAAGAGACGATCGGCGACCGGTCCACGCCAGTCCGGTCCGGCATCTATTCCTGCTAGGCCGTTCTTAATCCCGAGGATGCAGCCAACGTTGCCCGAGTTGCAGTCCGTGTCCCAGCCAGAAGTATTCGCTATCATGAGGGATCTTTGAAAGTCATCCTCACCATAGAGCAGCGCTAGGATCACCAGAGCGTGGTTGGGCACCACATGGCAGTTGCCTGGGAAGCGATCGTAACCGTACCTAGAGGCGACCAGCTCTCTAGCTCGGCGCCAATCCGGCTCGCGCTCCCGGCACTCACGCAATTCCCAATGTACTCTAGCCACGGTGGAGTCCGGAGGAATAAAGCGCGATGCTACTTCCAATAGCATCTGAAGATCATGTTCGACGAAAGCTTGGGCCTCGATAGCCGCGATCGCCGCAGCGGCGTGCAGCGCCTCCCCATCGTGGCTTACACTAGCCGCCCTACGAGCCAGCGACGCAGCCTTCTCAGGATCACCAGGACAGACTAAGCCCCAGCCGTCCACAAAGATTTGTGCTCCTATCTGCTCGGCCACCACCCTGCCATTGGTCTCTATACTCCCACTGCTCGGTGCCGGTATACCCGAGGCTAAGCGTATAAAGGCCGTATGTTCGGTGGAGTTACCCATACCCCCCCACCATAGAGTCGTACGATGCTCAACGATGTAGTTGAGCCAAGTCTTGCCAACATCTTCAGGTGTGAAGTCAGCACCATAGTCTTCCAGTGCACGTACGAAGGTGAAAGTGCCAGATAGGTCATCATCTGTAACCACTAGCGGTTTACCAAGTCGCTCATGCACATAGTAGAGGACTTCCCCCAGCTCCCTCATAATACGATCATAAGTCCAACCTTCGAAAGGTCTGCCAAGATACACTCCTATGATCTTCCCTAACACGCCAGCATAAACACGCTCCAGGTAATCCTCGGGTATCACCATTACTAGAGCCTCCTTTCTACAGCACATGTTGAACTGAACGGACAATCCAAACGACACCTACATCTTCAACCCTCCAGATGTTAGCCCCTCCACAAACCTCCGCTGCAGCAGCAGAAATGTCACTACTATAGGGAAGATCATCATTACAGCCGCAGCGCTAGTCAGGCTCCAATCCCGACTGAACTGGGTGGTAAAGTTGTAATAGCTGGTAACGACCGTGAAGTGGTCTTCGTCAGTGAGAAAGGTGAGTGCTAGGAGGAACTCATTCCAGACGGACAATGCTACCACCAGCCCCACTGTCAGAAAACCTGGCCAAGATAGGGGTACTATTACCCTAGTAAATACCTGCCATTCCCCAGCCCCATCTACTCTAGCCGCATCCTCAAAGTCCGATGGAATATGCAGCATATAGGATCGCAGAAGGAAAATAGCAAACGGTGAGTTAAGAGCTATATAGATGATGATGAGCCCGAATAGGTTGTCCACCAGTCCCAAATGTCTCCATAAGAAGAACAAGGGCACCAAAAACAGCTGAATCGGCAAGGTAGTTGCAACAAGCAGGTAAAGCATCACTATCCCTCCACCCTTAAGGTGTAACCGAGCCAAACTGTAAGCGGCCATACCCCCCAGGATCAGAACTCCCACAACAGTACCAGCTACCAAGATTAAGCTGTTACGAGTAGTAACACTGAACCTACCTATCTCCCAGGCACGCAGGTAGTTGCTCCAGAGGGCTTGAGTAGGGGGGCCAAGCGGGTCTCGGCCGATCTCCGCAGCAGATTTCAGGGAGTTGAACACAAGTACCACTAGGGGGCCAAGTGCAAAAACCAGAAGCAGGGTAAGTATAACATAGTTGGGCAGCAACCTAAGGTGCTTGCTTTGCAAAGTTCTAAGCATAGGGCCACTCCTTTCATTATTAACTTCTATATCTCCCAACCTCGCCAGCGTAGTACGACGAAGATCGCGATGACTACGCCAGCCAGCAAGCTCATAGTAAGTCCTATAGCTGCAGCGTACCCTGCCTGGAAGTTCTGGAAGGCCGCCTTGTATACCAACGTGGCCAGCACCTCTGAGGCTCCGGCCGGTCCTCCCTGTGTGAGAATCCAGATGTAGTCGAAGACCAGAAATGACCAGATTGACGTCATGAGAATCATAATTGCTACTGTCGGCCTAATACCTGGCAGTGTCACATACCAGAACTCTTGCCAACGGCTAGCTCCCTCGATCTTGGCGGTCTCATAGAGATCCGTGGGGATACCCTGCATTGCCGTCAAGAACAACACCATGAGAAAGCCCCACCAGTGCCAGTTGTCAACGAAGGCTATCGCCGGCAGAGCGGTATGGGGCTGACCCAGGAAAGGCTGAGCCAGCCCTCTGAACCCAGTCCACCTGGCTATAAGGGATCCCAGACCAAGATCTGGATCCATTAGTGACTGCCAAATGAAGGCTGTGACCACACTGGGTAATACGTAAGGCAGGAATAGCCCCATACGGTAGAGCATTGCTCCTCTACGTATAGGCGCAAGCAGGCTAGAGGCCAGCAGGGCCATTGCCATAGGCACCGTTAGAAAGAAGCACATGTATAGAAGATTATGTGCCAGTGCCGACCAGAACCCTGAGGAGCTTTGCAGCATCTGCCGGTAGTTATCTAGCCCCACAAATGTCGCCTTGCCTACACCTGACCAATCAGTAAAAGAATAGTATATAGCGCCCACTGCTGGACCTATCGTCACCACCAAGTTCAGCCCAAGGGCTGGCAGCACAAAGAGCCAAGGTAATACCAACTTACGCCGCTTCCAAGATGACCCACCTAATCCGACAATATGCTCTGCACCCAGTGTTCTCTCCTGTAGCTGACTTCGCATATCAGAATCTCCCCTTCTATTGACTTATAGAGCACAACCTAGCGCTTCGGAATGGGTGGCACCTTGCCTTCCTTCCTCTCTTGATCGAACACCTTCTGGTGCCCTTCCAGATACTCTTTGACAGTCATCTTGCCAGCCCAAACATCCTCGATCTTTTCTATCAGCCAGTTCTCGGCAGCGGGGGGCCAAAACGTCCATGTAGTGTAACCATAACTTCCTTCGTTGGACGCCTGCACAAGGTGCTCAAAGATCTGGATCTGCCTGGGATCCATCCCTTTAAGTTGGCTTGCGCTGATCTTGATGGGAGCAGGCTCAACTCCACAGTGGGTGATCACACGTGCATCCACATTGGGAGAGAAGAAGTAATCTAGGAAGTAGGCCGCTGCATCGGGGTTCTTGGAGTTGGCATTGATTGACATAGTGGAACCTATCGCCAGATCGAAGATCTCCTTGCCGGAGGAGGAGGGCATCGGCACCCAATCCCACTCGTTGTTATTGTGTGCAGCCTTACCAAAGTAGTTCTTGAGGTTCGCAATGACCCAAGTCCCTTCTATGTCCATCGCAGCTTTGCCATCACCGAAGGCCGCTAGTCGAGTATTGGTATTTGTCGTGTAGTAACGAGCAAGGCTACCCATAAACCAGCCGTTCTTCTGCATCTGGACAAGCAGGTCTATGGCGTGGATGAACTCTGGACTGTCCCATCGCTTCTGCCCCATCAGCGCTTGATACACTGCGTCCGGCCCCGCTACATGATTGAGGAACTCGCCTACAAACCACTCGTTGGCCGGTCTCCAGTCCGCGTTGCCATGAGCAAACGGGATGATGCCCGCAGCATCTATCTGTGCTGCCAGCTTCATCAGATCATCCATAGTCCGTGGCGGCTTCCAGCCATGCTGTTGGAAGAGAGTCTTGTTGTAGTACAGGACCAAAGTTTCCATCTCATTGGGTAAGCTGTAGATCTTGCCGTTGACCAAACCTAGGGGAAGCGCCCATGAAAGGTAGCGCTCCTTCCATCCATAACGCGCTATATACTCATCTAGAGGAGCTAACTGGTTAGCTGTAGCCAAAGCCACTGCGAAAGAAGGTCCCGGAGTACCCACCAAATCCGGACCGCCACCTCCAGCCAATGCGGTCCTTGTCGCATCCCAGGCATTGGCTCGAAACGTAGGATCCACCTTGACTTTGGACTGCATGCTATTGAAGGGAGTGATGGCTGCATCAACGACACATTTGGCTCCCTGTGCGCCACCAGTAGTGTCAAACCACATGGAGAGTGTGGCGTTGGGACCACTGTAGCCTACAGGCTGAGTGCCCACTGGTACAGCCACAGTCGGTGATGCCGCCGTAGCGGGAGACGCACTAGGGGTGACAACCTGGGATGGAGAGGATGATGTCTTGACGCTACTGGTCGGCGTGCTGCCTTCACTGCCACAGGCCTGAGCTAATCCGCCAATGGCCAATAGCCCCACGCCAACTCCCATTCCCCTAAGCAACTGCCGTCGAGTGATCCTAGTATGATTTAACCCTTTCTGCATAGCTGACACCTCCTGCACCTATAATGTCTTGCGATTAAGGCTCAAAACCAGATAACTACTTCGCGATACTATCACCTCCCCAACAGGACTTAAGCAGAATCCCTAGTGATGACCTCAAAGGGCATAGCTTCAGAGCGCCCCCATGAAGGCGCTTTGCCTGCCAGCCGCTCAAATAGCATCTCTGCAGCCCTCCTGCCGAGATGCTTTTGGTGGAGACGTACGGTCGTCAGAGGCGGCTGCACGAGCTTGGCAGCGGGTATGTCATCGAAGCCCATTACTGCCACATCATTGGGCACCCTCAGACCACTCTCCCTGAGTGCCAGGAGAGCCCCCATGGCCATTAGATCGTTGGCCGCAAAGATCGCCCTCGGTTTGCGTCTCTCTAGTAGTGTCTGGGCAGCCAGGTAGCCACCATGTTCCGTGAAGTCAGCATCGACCACAAGATCCTCTTCCACCGACAAGCCGTGCTCGGCAAGCGCAGTCATATAACCCTGCAGCCGCAAGGGACCCGGACCTGTTTTGGATGCAATGATCGCCAGTGGCCAGTATCCACGATCCAGCAGGTAGCTCGTGGCATCTCGCGCAGCCGATATACTATCCACATAGAGGTTATCTAGAGGTAGAGGGCCGGTCTCCTGGGGACGCGACTCTAGGCGCACGACAGGCACACCGCGCTCGAGTAGAGGGCGCAGATCGGGCACCCTTAGGTGGAAGAGAGAAGCTACCACACCATCTACCCGACGCTGCATGACCGACAAGAGACATTGCCTCTCCTTCTCCTCTAGTCCGTCTGTGTTGTACACGATAAGATCGTAGCCGTGCTGATCAGCGATGTCCTGCAGTCCTCTCTCCACCTCAGGGTAGAAGGGATTGGTAATGTCAGGGATGATGCTGGCTATAGTGTACGTCTTACGGGTGCGCAGGCTACGAGCGTTAGTGTCCGGCACATATCCTAGCTGTTCGGCAGCCTCCAGCACCCTGCGGCGTGTCTCCTCAGGCACGGCCAAGTGACCTCTATTATTCAGCACCATTGACACAGTTGTTTGTGATACCCCAGCTAATCGGGCCACATCCTCCTGTGTGGGTCGCCTAGTCATACCACCTTCAGAATTCACTTCTCCATTTACCATTTATCACGAGATAATACGTATTACTAATACGTATTATAAGCTATCGCACTCAGATGTCAACAGAGTCTCAAGAGTTTTTAGCTATTAGCACGTTGATAGCTGCAGCGGTCTGATGAGAGTAATTTACTATTATGTAAATAATATAAGGTGCCTTGTTATAAAGCAGGACTTAGTCATGCTAGAATGAGTTTGTCAGGGGGAGATCAGGGAAGCTGTTGAGATAACCTTCTGTAACTCCCGGGCGCTAACCCTACCTGTTGCTTGAAGACCTTGGTGAAATGTGCTTGATCGTGAAACCGCAGCATCGCAGCTATATCCACCAGAGAGTTGTTCGTCAGGGCGATCAATCTTTTGGCCTCCTCAATCCGCATCCAACGAACGTACCGTATAGGAGATAGCCCCACCTCCCTGGTGAACATCCGCGACAAATGACCAGAACTAACCCCCACAAGATTCGCAAGCTGCTCCAAGGTGATCTCCTCGTACAGGTGATCGCAGATGAAGTCCCTGCAGGCCCGCACGATGGGAGATAGCTCCTTCTCTCCCGTCCGTTGAACCCTGGTAGCAAGCTCCAGGAAAGCTCTGTACGCAGCGTCTTCCACGGTCCTCACGTCCGGCAGGTCCTCTATCTCACGAATATATAAGTCCGTCACGGTATAAGACTCTTCCCTGGGCAGCTGTCCCTCTACGGCTGCCCGCGCGCAGGCTCCCAGGAAAGCGATAAACATGTTCTTTAAGCTCCTCAGGTAGCTATGGCTCGCCAAGGATACAGTCTTCAATCCCCCCTTAGGTGTAAGTTTGGCTAGGTCCCTAAGACCCTCGGGGTAGCCCTCACGGATGCAGGCCAATATCCAGCCCTCCACGTCTGCCGCCGGATGTAAGTCCACAAGCATGCGCCGTTGCAGCAAGTTAGTATCCGCGGCGGTAGTAGCGATGCACCGGGGAACAATCATGTCCCGCTGGCAGATAGCCCCCATCTCCAGCTTCTCGCCGCTCAGCAACCAGTGCAGCAATATCCCGAGATGCAGCAACTGACGTCTACCCAGCACCGGCAACGAGCGGTAGTAATCCAGCCACGCACGTCTGTTGTGAGGATCCACACCTAGGTCCCGGCACATCCCAAGCACTGCATCGTCATCAAGCAAGTAGCTTAGCACTGGCCCCACGCACAATAACCCCTGACATGACTCTAGCTCGACGCTTAGCAGCAGATACTGCTCCAGGCGATGGTTCACGCGCACCTCTGGTGGGCAGGGCTTATAGTGCATCTCCAGCACGGCGCGGAAGAGATCTGCTGGCCCTGCACAGCATGGTGGGAGCCGGCCATCGCAGCCCCAAAAAGACCCATTATGGGGATCGCCCTCAGGCAGGTACGCTATGGGCACCTCCAAAACCTCCTCGAGGTGCGTGCATAGGTAATGAAGATCGATCTCATGAACAACCATATCACTAATATACAAATACCATCGTTATCTTACAATAACTTCTCCCGTAGGGTGCATCATCTTGAAGAAAAACTGGAGGAGTAGTGTCATGAGTCAAAAGCAGGATGCGGTGGGCATCGATAGACCCATCCCGTTCACTGAGAAGCTGATGTTCTCATCCACCAATGGCATAGGGACCTTCTACCTATTAATGTCCTCGATGTTCCTGATGTTCTTCTATACAGACGTGATGAAGCTCAGCGTAGCTTACGTTAGCACCTTGTTCGTCGTCGTGCGAGTCCTGGACGCCCTGGCTGCTCCGCTGTTCGGAGCCTACATAGACCGAAGTCACTCCACTAGATGGGGGAGGTACAAGCCTTGGTTCATATTGACAATACTGGCAACTATATTATTAGGACTACTGACTTTTAGCCCTGTGGGTACAGGATCATCCATAGGAATATTCTATGCCACATGCACGTACGTCGCATTCAGTCTATGCCTATCACTAGGTGGCGGGCCAGGCATGGGCTTGGCAGCCGCCATCAGCAAACGGCAGGATGATAGGATGCAGATCGCCATGATGGGGTTCGTATGGGTGATGGTATTCTCCTCTCTAGTGGCCATCGCGTGATGGCCACTCATCAACCTGCTCGGCAGAGGGGATCAAGGGCAGGGGTTCATGCGCTATGCGCTAGCCTGCACTTGTATTAACCTGTTGCTGATAGGGCTCATCGCCGGCATAGTCAAGGAGAGGTTCCTGCTATCCGAGCAGCAATCTGTACGTAGCTGGCGCGAGATGATACCCTTTGTGGTGGGCAACAAGTACGCCCTCATAACTTTAATCTACATCCTAGTGATCAACCTGACTAGCGGCATAAAGACCGCAGTCACTATCTACTACCTGCGATACTACTTCAAAGATACAGCTATGCTATCGATGATCAATGCGCTGAGCCTCCTTGCCACTTTGATAGGTGTGCTGCTTAGTTCTTGGCTCACGCGTCGCATCGGACTTAGGCACAACCTACTGCTGATGCTGGTCATCAACTTCATGACCTCTGTCCTAACCTTCTTCTTGCCAGCGACAAGATATGGACTGGTGGGGCTGATCTTCCTTAGTCTGGTGGCCAACATCTTCTTGGGCCTAGCACAGCCTGCCCAGGGTATTATGATGCCCATGGCCATCGACTACGGAGAGTGGAGATTCAAGGCCAACACTGGAGCACTACTTGGGGCAGCTGCCAGCTTCACCCAGACGCTGGCCACAGCCCTGTCCGGGGGAATAGTTGGAGGTACGCTAATGTTATCTGGTTACATACCCGACGTACCACAGACATCCACAGCACTCCTTGGAATCAAGGCCCTGATGTCGGTGATACCGGCAGCGGTGCTCATTCTTGGAGTAACAATGCTATGGTGGGACCTTACAGACGATAGACATCAACAGCTAGTGCAAGAGATGAGGAGCAGGAGGCAAACTCTGGTAGGCAGGGATACTGAGTTACAATCACTACCATCAGAGGAACTCACTACACCATAGAGAGGAGAGGTTCTATGCAACGTACTACGTTCAACAGCGGCTGGAAGGTGAGGCCAGCAAGACATCTGTTTGCGGAGCTCATGGGTCCCAAGGAGTCGGCCAAGGAGGTGAGGCTACCACACGATGCAATGTGGGACACACAGCAGCGATCACCCGAAGGCAACCCGGCCATAGCCTTCTTCCCAGAAGCTGAATACGACTACACCAAGAGCTTCTTCGTACCAGAAGAGCACAGAGGGAAGAGTGTGTTCCTGGAGTTTGAAGGGGCCTATAGCAGAGCGGAGGTATTCATCAACGGTGAGCTGGCCGCAGAGCGTCCATACGGCTACAGCCATTTCTACGTAAAGGTAGATCGCTACCTTAATTACGGGAGCACCAACGAGGTGAAGGTCAGCGTCCGCAACTACAAGGACTCGCGCTGGTACTCCGGCGCTGGCCTCTACCGTCCCATATGGCTGATCGTCGCCCATCCCGTGCACGTAGCTCCAGATGGGATTAGAGTTTCCACCCCCGACGTCGACGCAAGGCGAGCAGTAGTCTGCGTGGCGACCACGGTCCAGCACGATGGGACCGGCATTGCGACGGTCAGCGTCCGCACCGAGATCATCGACGCGAACGGCCGTATCGTGGCGAGAGACGAGGCACCTCTGACCACCGTAGCCGGGGAGGACGCAACGCTCCATCAAAAGCTATACGTGCGGTCACCTAGCCTGTGGAGTGTGGATGCACCCTACCTCTACACCTGCCGCACCACTCTGTATGTAGGAGATGAGCAGATAGACGAGGAGTTCACCACCTTCGGTATACGGACGCTGTCTTTAGATCCAGAGGATGGCCTACGGATCAACGGAGAGGTCGTCAAGCTTCGGGGAGCATGCATCCACCACGACAACGGCATCTTGGGAGCGGCCACATTTGACCGCGCTGAGGAAAGGCGTGTAGAGACGCTCAAAGCGGCTGGCTTCAACGCCCTACGCAGCGCCCACCATCCCATGAGCAAGGCGTTGCTTGCTGCCTGCGATCGCTTAGGCATGCTTGTGATGGACGAGTGCTTCGACATGTGGACGATCGCGAAGAACCCTTATGACTACTCATTGGACTTCCCCGAGTGGTGGCAACGAGACGTGGAGGCCATGGTGGCCAAGGATTACAACCACCCATGCGTCATCATGTACTCAATTGGGAACGAGATACCGGAGACAGGGAGCCCAATAGGCACCATTTGGGGCAGAAGAATCGCCGAGCATATTCGTGCTCTCGATGACACCCGCTTCGTGACTATAGCGATCAACCCGCTGGTTTCCATCATGGATGAGCTGATCGAGCAACGGCGAGCCATGTCCTCAGGAGAGGAATGGTCAGGGAGTATGACTTTTGACGCGGCCGAGATGATGGCCGGCATAGCTGTGAGTGAGTCGGCCACTCGGCGCACTGCCGAGGCGTTCGCCTGTGTCGACGTAGCGGGATACAACTATGCCTGGGTACGATATAAGATGGACTTGGAGCTCTTCCCGAACCGGATCATCGTGGGCACAGAGAGCTTTCCTGGTGAGATAGACCGCATCTGGCATTCAGTACAAGAGCACTCGCACGTGATCGGCGACTTCACTTGGACGGGATGGGACTACCTGGGGGAGGTCGGCATCGGCAGGGTGATCTATGATCCCTCAGAGCTAGCCTCAGGCTTCCAAGCAGGATATCCCTGGCTGACCGCCTGGTGCGGCGACATCGACATCACCGGTTATAGGCGACCAGCATCCTACTACCGGGAGATCGTGTTTGGGCTGCGCCGCGAACCGTACATCGCAGTGGAGCGGCCCGAACACCACGGTAGACACCCCTTACACATGGGCTGGGGCTGGCCAGACGTTGTGCCATCGTGGACGTGGCCAGGATGGGAAGGGAGGCCGATCCGGGTGGAGGTGTACGCAGATGCCGAGGAGGTCGAGCTCCTCCAAAACGGCAGGAGCCTTGGCAGGGTCCCTGCAGGGGAGACTCACCGCTATCGCGCGGAGTTCGACACGGTCTACGAGCCCGGAGAGCTGGTAGCAGTAGCGTACTCTCAAGGACAGGAGATCGGAAGAGCGGCGTTGAGGTCAGCGCACGGGCCAGTGAGGCTTCACGTCGAGGCCGACCGCCGCGAGATATCGGCACTGGATGGTGATCTGGCTTTCGTCACCATCGAGCTCGTGGACGAGGAGGGCAACCTGTACAGCTCAGCGGACCGCAGGGTGTGGGTGAGGGTCGAGGGCGCGGGCGTCCTGCAGGGCCTGGGAAGCGCCAACCCCATCACCGAGGAGAGCTTCCTGGATCCAGAGCACTCCACCTTCGACGGCCGAGCTCTGGCAGTGATACGTCCCACGAGCCCAGGCACCATCACAGTCACAGCCGGCGCGGAGGGCTGTGAACCCAGGTCGCTGGAGATCACCGTGAAGGAGCTATAGCTGATACTTGCAATATTGTGTGCATAGATATTACAATTTGCGGAAATATTACACAAAACAACACTATAATGCACACCAAGTGGTGTGGGAAGCATGACAGGAGGAAACACATGCTGGCAGTCTATGCCCTACGCACCGAGCATCTGGAGAACCCTCTAGGGATCGGGGAGAGAAGGCCGCGGCTCTCCTGGAAGCTCCGTAGCGATCGCCAAGATGTCATGCAGGTGGCGTACCAGGTGCAGGCCTTCCCCTCAGAGGCCGCAAGCAGCCCCTTATGGGACACCGGTAGGGTGGAGTCCTCGAGATCCCACGGCCTGCGCTACGATGGTCCCGAGCTAAGATCCGGACAGCGCGTGTACTGGAGAGTGAGGGTGTGGGACAACCATGGACAGGTATCGGAATTCAGCGAGCCCGCATGGTTCGAGCTGGGTCTCCTAGAGGCCGGCGACTGGCAGGCATCTTGGGTAGAGCCTGAGGAGGAGGTAGATCCGGACGCCTACAAGCCAGCACCCTACCTACGCAAAGAGTTTGAGGTGGGACCAGGGCTTGTAAGGGCTCGCGCCTATCTCACCGCGAGGGGCCTCTACAGGTTCTACCTCAACGGCGCGGAGGCTACGGATGAGCTGTTTGCGCCCGGCTTTACATCCTACTACCACAGGCTGCAGGTGCGCACCTACGATATCACTGCCCTGCTGCGCGAGGGTCCCAACGCCTGGGGAATCATCCTGGGCGATGGCTGGTGGCGAGGCTCCACCGGAGGGGGCAGCTTGCGCAACAACTTCGGCTACAAGCTAGCGTTGCTAGGTCAGCTGGTGTTGGAATATGCCGACGGCAGCACGCAGGTGGTCGGCACGGATGCCAGCTTCAAGACCTCCATCGGCCCCCTGCAGAAGTCCGACTTGAAGGCAGGCGAGGTGTACGACAACCGCATTGTCCTGGATGGATGGAGCGAACCAGGATACGACGACTCCACATGGCGGCCGGTAAGAGAGGTGTCGCTGGGGTTGAATAACCTGGTGGCATCTGCAGGCCCTAGGGTATGTAGGCACGAGCGCTTCCATCCACAGGTATTACGTACACCTAACGGAGAGACGGTGCTGGACTTCGGACAGAACGTCGCCGGCTGGGTGGAGATGGAGGTCGAGGGGCCAACCGGGACAGAGGTGGTGTTGGTGCACGGTGAGGCGCTGGACCGCGACGGCAACTTCACGCTACGCAACCTAGCGATGTTCGACCAGGAGGTGCGCGACTTTCAGGAGGTGCACTACATCCTTCGCGGCGAGGGCAGGGAGCGCTACGAGCCGCACTTTGCGTTCTTCGGGTTTCGCTACGTGCTCCTGCGGGGCTACCCTGGAGATGTGCGCCCGGAGGACTTCACCGCCATCGCCATATACTCCGACCTGGAGGAGACGGGCGAGTTCGAGTGCTCCCATCCCCTGATCAACCAGCTGGTCTCCAATGCCCGTTGGAGCCAGAAGGGCAACTTCCTGGATATCCCGACAGATTGCCCCACTAGGGAGCGCGCGGGCTGGACCGGAGATGCCCAGCTGTACTGTAAGACCGCTACGCTCTTCATGGATGTCTACGCCTTCTTCGAGAAGTGGCTAACAGATCTCTCGGTGGAACAATACCCCAACGGCTGCGTGGGCAACACGGTGCCCAACGTCAACGGCCTGCACAACGTCGAGGAGTGGGAGCGGCTGCGAAGCACCGTGCAGGACCCTTTCATGTTGATGATGCTTCATCGTCCTGGCGAGCCCTCCCCAATAGACGGCTCAGCTGGCTGGGGCGACGCAGCCGTGATAATACCTTGGACGCTGTACCTGTGCTACGGCGATCGGGAGATCCTCGAGAGGCAGTACGCCTCCGCCAAGGCCTGGGTGGACTACATGGCCCAGAGGGCCAGAGAGTCCAACGAGCTGCATAGAGACAAGTCCTGGTACAGCTCGTACACCGATGGCGAGCTGGACGCTAACTACGTGTGGGACACTGGCTACCACTGGGGAGAGTGGCTGGAGGCCGACCTGGCGGGCGCGCAGGATGATGAGCTGCGCGAGGAGCTGGAGAGACGCTTCCGGGAAGGAGACCCACTGGTGGCCACAGCCTACCTGGCGCACTCGGCAGGGTTGCTAGGGCGCATCGCTGAGGTGCTAGGGAAAGTCGACGACGCCGAGCGGTACGCAGCGCTGTCGGAGAGGGTGAAGAAGGTATACGACAAGCACTTCGTGCCTCCAGACGGCAGGATACTGTTGGACAGGCAGGCCCCCAACGTGCGGACGCTGGCGTTCGACCTGGCTAGCGAGAGCAAGCGTGCGGCGGTGGCCGCCAGGCTCGACGAGCTGGTAAGGGAGAAAGGATACCACCTCAACACAGGATTCCTATCCACGCCCTTCCTGCTGCCGGTGCTGGTGGACTATGGGTACGCCGACACAGCCTTTCGGCTACTTGAGCAGGAGACGTGTCCCTCATGGCTGTACGCTATTACGAAGGGAGCAACCACTATCTGGGAGCAGTGGGATGCGGTATCTCCAGAGGGAGAGGTGTCGGGTTCCCTCAACCACTACGCCTACGGAGCGGTGTGTGACTTCCTCTTCTCCTACGTGGTGGGCATCCGTCCCCGCTGGGAGGCTCCAGGCTACCGGCGATTCATCCTCAGCCCGCTGCCGGGAGGCAGCTTGGAGTGGGCCAGGGCAACCTTTGAATCGCCCTACGGCACGATCCGCTCCAGCTGGGAGAGAGGCAGCGAGCACGTGACCTACCGCTTCTCCGTACCCGCCAACACACGGGCTGAGGTGAGGCTTCCAGCTCCCCCCAAAGCACTGGACTATGTAGCCACTCATCACCCAGATGCCCGCTACGAGGAGGGCAGGGTAGTGTTCGAGGTGGGCAGCGGGGAGTATGAGGTAACCATCTAGTTGGGCAAATATATACTACCTATAACAATATTTTGCTAGCAGTGATGTGCCGTAGACGTTTATCCTGAGCGCAACAAACTCAGGAGTCTTATTGAGTGCTGGAGGACGAGATGTCGAAGCAGGCTGCAAACCATCTGATCGAGGGCATAGGCGATGTGGATGTACACACCCTACAGCTGCCCAGTGACGTGCACGTGGAGAGCGGAACTTATACCTACTCCGGGAAGGTGCTAGTAGCCTACAGGACCACAGAGGACACGGCTGAAGACCACCATAGGTTGGCGGTGATGGAGGACGACGGGAACGGCTTTAGGCCGATCTTCGCCGGCAAGATCCCACAGCTACCCCGGGCCAACGGCGTGCGCTACCTACCATTCGAGGACAACCACCGGGTGCTGCTCGGAGACTACGTGCTGGAATGCAGCCCGGACATCGACACCTGTAGGCAGGCTGAGCTGGTACCGATCCGGTACCCAGCGCTGCTGTACAAGGATCCCAACATCACCCACCGTTGGTCGGAAGTGATCATCTCCCCAGACAACCGCCACATCAGCTGGACCATCCTGACCCAGGGCTACTCTGCAGTAGCCCTGGGAACGCTGAGGCGTGAGTCTGACGCCTATGAAGTTGACGACGTGCGGATCATCAGCACGCTCTCCGGCCTCCAGCCCGACCCCTCTAGGCCCGGTCATCTCCTGTCGCAGCCGGTGAGGGGCGGTGAGGTGAAGCAGTTCGTCCGTGGAGGTAAAGCCATATCGCTCGTGGGTGCACTGGACAACGCCACACCCGACTCAGTGGTGCTGGACCTACCATCTGGCAGCCTTACACAGGTCACGTGTACGCCGGGCTACAACGAGACGACTATCTTCTCACCGGACGAGCGGCTCGGTATGGTAATGAGCACGCGGTTCTCAACGCGCACGGATCCAGCGATCTTCGGTTTGGTGCCCAGGCCTTACGGTACCATAGCCCTAGCGGGCATGATCTGGTATCTGTACACCTACGCCGTGACGGGAGTGCGCAACCACAGGCGGGGCAACATCGGGCCCGCGCTGGTCGAAATAGAGCGCTCCATGCGTGATAGGAACTACCTAGGGGTGCAGCTCACCACCGATGAGGACTGGGTGTACTGCTCTCCCATGTCTTGGCACCCCGACGGCAAGCGCGCCATGTGGCCGGAGATGCGCAGGGGCAGTCGTGGCGCACATATGCGGCTACAGGTGGTTAGGCTGCTAGATTACGAGCCAGGGCCCTCGGTGCGCCCCACGACTACACCCATCGACCTGCCCTACGCCGTCCACGACCTCGAGGTGCTCTCGCAGCTGGGGCAACATAGCCTGAGCGGCAGGATAGAGAGTATCTCAGGGTACGTAGAGGTGGCCATGGAGGTGCACGGTCACTCAGGGCGCACGGAGATACGTTACCACTCGTTCAGCACCGATGGGATCAACTACTACAGCGGCTACGAGCGCAGCAGCTACGGCTTCACCCAAGAGAGCTACTACCAAGCGGAGCTGCAGCTATGGGGGCCTACCCCCGGAGAGATGCAGCTCCGCGCGACATTCTCCCCTATGCTAAGCCAAGAGCCGGTGAGGCTGCTGTTCGAGAGAGGCAGCGACGGCCTCCCCAAGAGCTATGGGTATGCAACTTACGGTGATAGGACGCTACACATCGAGGCGCTGGAGGAGTAGAGGTCTCATCACTTAGGAATCAAACCCTTCCTGTACTCTGAGGGAGGGGTCCCCACGAGCTTTCTGAACACTCTGGAGAAGTAGTTGGGGTCGTTGTAACCCACGCTCAGTGCCACCTCTGTGATGCTGAGCGTGGGATCCCGCAGCAGCTCGCGTGCATGCTGGATCCTTACGTAGTGTATATAGTCCACCAAGCTCCTTCCCGTCTCACGCTTGAACCTGCGAGATAGCGTGAAAGGGCTCACTCCCAGTGCACGTGCCACCTCCTCCAGGCGCACGTCGCGTACGAAGTGCACGCGCAGGTACTCGATCGCCCGCCTCACCAGATCGCTGTAGCCCTTGATGGACATCTGCAACACTAGCCGGCAATACTCTAGCTGCATCTCCTCAGTCAGGTCCCCAAGCTGTGCTAAAGTGGTACACCTCTCGATCAGCACCGAGTAGCGCCCGGAGATACTATCCAGGTACACGGGATGCACCCCACCGCTAGCGGCCGCTCTCCTCAGCAGTGTGTTCAACACCAGGCAGACGTTCTTCATCGCGCGCAAGGGATCGCCCGGGGCCCTCGAGAGGAGCGGCAGGACATCCACCGACCGTTGCTCGGTAATGATGCGCTTGAGCCCCTCCAGGTCGCCTTCCGCTACGGCGCGCAGCATCTTCTCCTCAAGTCGGTAGTTGGCCTCCACTCTCTCGGCAGCCTCCTCTTGGCTAAGCAGCTGGGCCCCAAGATTGCGGCGCGGGAGCAGCGTGGTCATGCGCGGGGAATACTCTAGAGCGGGGCGGTCAACCTCCTGGGCGCTCACTAGCAGGGCTAGCAGGTCCATCACCAACCTCTCCCTGCCCAAGCTCATCACGGGCAGCGATAGATAATATTGCCGCAGCGCGTGCCGCAGCGACAGGGGTAGACCATGCCGTCGGAGCATGCGATCCACCCACTGCTGGGGGGGTGGATTCTGCAGGTAGGGTCCAACCACCAGCAGCTCAGCCGAAGGCATCGGCGCAGATAGATACCTTAGATCGAGGGGGCTAACGTGCACGAGGACCGCCTGGGCAACCGCTGGATCCTCAAGTGCCAGGCCGGCTGGTGGCTGGGGCAGGTTGTCGAACAGAGGCTCAGGAGGCCAGAGGACTAGCTGACGGAGGCTCACGTTTCCCCGAGAATCGATGACCCATAGGTTCATTCCCAGCAGGCGAGTTATGAAGCTAGCTATCCTATCCAGCTCGACCGTCATGACCTTAAGCAATATTGTACTATTATTTCCAATATATTGCTAGTAAGGCCGTCCCCTGACCGGTATATTCGAGCCCAAAGGAGTAGCTATAGTGCAGGAGGATTACAATGGCAACCACGGAGCAAACCACGTCCAGGACCGGTGACCGCCTGAGCCTAGCTGAGAGAGTGGCGGTGGTGATCAACGGAGGCACGGGCAGCTTCCACAACCAGATGATCCAGCTCTATCTAATGTTCTTCTACACCGACGTGCTGCAGCTGAGCGCCAAGTTCATCGCCCCCCTATTCTTGGTAGCAAGGGTGGTGGATGCCTTCCTTGGTCCAGCGTTTGGGATATTCGTCGACCGCACGCGCACGCGGTGGGGCAAGTACAAGCCCTGGTACATCCTGACCGGGGCGCTGATAGGGGTGTGCGGATGGCTGAGCTTCACGCGCCCACCCATAGGAGGGATGTTGCTGCTGGCCTACGTGGCGCTGACTTACTTCCTGTACAGCGGGCTCAAGCCCATGGAGCAAGCCCCAGCCGGCGCCTTGATGAGTACTACCACCAAGAGCCTGCAGGAGAGGCTGACGCTAGGACAGATCGGCTTCGTGCTGATAATAGTCTGCTCGATAGTCGCCCAGGTAGCGGTACCGGTGCTGTATCCTAGGCTGGGAGGGTCCCCAGCCACAGGCTTCTCCATCATCATGGGGGTTGCCGCCCTTCTGGGGGTGGTGGTGGCTATCTTTCAAGCCGTGACCATAAAGGAGAGGTACTCGCACATCAACTCTGCGGGCACGCAACTGCCGGTACGCGAGATGGTCAGAGTAGTGTGCACTAACAAATACGTGTTCATTCCGTACCTGTTCACCTTCGCCATCAACCTATCGAGCGGCATCAGGTCGGCGCTGACGATCTACCTGTTCAGGTACTACTTCCACAACACCGACCTCATGGCCACAGCCGGGCTGGCAGGCTTCCTCCCGATGCTCCTCGGTGTAGCACTCAGCCGGCGCGTTACCACGGCGATAGGACTCAGGGGCAACCTGCTTGTGGCCACCGTAGTGGGCGCATTGACCAACGCCGCCGTGCTGCTCATGCCGGCCTCGGCCACTGGCGCCTGGATCTATGTAGGGATGTCCGCTCTCGGGAGCTTCTTCCAGGGACTGTCTATCCCCGCACAAGGCACGATGCTCCCGGCAGCAATGGACTACGTGGAGTGGCAGACTGGCAAGCAGATGCAGGCCTTTATAGGGTCCTTCTCTGGCTTCTTCCAAACGCTGGCCAACGCGCTCGCCAGCGCGATCGCGGCCACGAGCCTGTCCATCATCGGCTACGTGCCCAATGTGGAGCAGAGCAGCGGAACGCTTGCGGGCCTACTCGTGGCGATAGGGTTGGTACCGGCAATCTGTACCCTATTGCAGCTGTCGGTGCTGTGGTTCGACCTGACGGAGACCAAGCAGCAGGAGATAGCCGCGGAGCTGTTCAGCCGTCGCGGTGCCCAGGTCGATTCTATACCGCTCGGGCACATCTGATGCCAGCACCATCGTCGGGCTTACTGACAGGTAGTTAGTATATCCTCTAATGTCTCTGCTAGAAATCGTCTGGGCGTCTGGGCGGTAGCATGCTCACCTAGTTACCGCCCAGACGCCTGTCGGCGACTATGTGTAGGTCGATGTCCCGGGCAATGCGCAACAACCGCTCCGTAACGGACCCACACAGTAGCCTGTGCAGCCAACCGTGTCGGGAGTGTCCCAACACTAGACTATCCACGTTCTTGTCGTGAGCCACACGCACCAACGCTCGAGCCACATCCCGGTCCCAAACCCGCACAATCTCCGCACCCAGGTCTTCAGCCATCCTGAGATACTCCTCGGCCGCTGGACGATGTGGAAGAACTTGCCGAATGGGATCGACAGGAGCCACGCCACCACCGTCACCTGGTGGATCAGCGATATGAACCAGTAGAACTTGCCGTGCCACCACAAGGAGGACGCCGTCAGCGCCAGCCCCGTTATGGCAATGGCGAACAGCAGCACGATCGGCACCAGGTCGAACCCGAAGCGCTGAGTGGTCCTCAGCCCCACGTCGATAGTGCGCCGCCACAGGGCAATGCCCACCCCTATGATCAGCAACAACGCAGTGAAGTCTAGCGCGTGGAACAGTGCGAAGCCCGTGCCCGCCCTCGTGGGAAAGGTGAACACCGGGAAGCCAAAGAACCACAGCTGATAGTGGTCAGGAGGCATGAAGGTGAACCTGATCCAACCGAAGGTGAGAGGGAAGGTGATGAGGCAGGAGATCACCACCCCCCAGAAGATCGACATGTGCATGATCCACCGCTGCCGGCTGCGTCGAAGGATGAATGTCTGTCCGAAGATATCGCGCCACCAGGCGATCGGGATCAACATCGTTTAGCAGCGAAAGTTCCGCCAGGAGAGGAACGTCTTCCAGCCCGCCTTGAAGTACCGCCAGGTGGGA
>JBHORE010000181.1:0-7421 GCA_042408415.1 Thermobaculum sp. | reverse complement strand
CTAGGGAAGTGACTTTCGATGTTACCGTCAAGCCTGAGAGCCAGAACAGGATAACGGGTAATGCAGCTGCCACTATCAAGTATGCCGACTGGGGGATAAGTATTCCTCAGGTGCCGTTTGTGGCCAATGTGTCGGATGAGGTCCGCCTAGAGCTGGATTTTTTGGCAGTATCTTCACAGAATTAGTTGCTTGGTGTACAGATATGCCTGCTCAGGTATATCTGTACACCAAGCATGTATCAGGTTTCCTCGAGCACCGGCAGCTCGGTTAATGCGACCTGCATAGCGTCCTCGATGTTATCTACTAGCACGAATCGCATCTGATCCCTCAGCTCTTGAGGTATATCCTCCAGATCCTGTTCGTTTTCTTTGGGTAGGGTCACCGTCTTGATGCCTGCTCGGTGGGCAGCAAGCACTTTCTCTTTTATGCCACCCACGGGAAGAACCTTGCCTCTCAGCGTGATCTCACCAGTCATGGCAACGTCGCTGCGTACCAGCCTGCTTGAGCCCAGGGAGGCCAGAGCAGCCACTATAGCCAGCCCTGCAGATGGACCGTCCTTGGGTATAGCCCCAGCTGGAACATGTATGTGTACCGTCTTGCCTGTGAAGGCGTCTGGGTTCACTCCCAAAGGGTCAGCCTCTGACCGGACGTAGGATAGAGCTATCTGTGCCGATTCCCTCATTACCTCCCCTAGCATACCTGTGAGTATCACTCGTGGGTGGGGATCTGGCATCATAGTGGCTTCGATGAACAGAATCTCCCCACCTGTAGGTGTCCACGCCAGTCCGGTGGCTACGCCAGGTCGCGTTATCCTCTCGGCAGTGCTGTGGAAGTGTCTAGGATGCCCCAGATATTCTTGCAGATTGTCTGGTGTGATCTCGATGGACTGGGCTACACCGTCTGCTATTGCCCTGGCCACCTTGCGGCAGATCGTTGCTATCTGCCTGTCGAGGTTTCTGACTCCTGCCTCCTGTGTATATTCCCTGATGATCTTTCTGATAGATTCCTCAGTGAACCTTAGCTCGCTATCTTGGATGCCGTGAGCTCTCATCTGCTTAGGTATGAGATACCTCTGGGCAATGAAGAGTTTCTCCTGCTCGGTGTAGCCTGATATCTGTATGACTTCCATTCGGTCCAGCAGGGGGGCAGGGATGGTATCCAGCGTGTTTGCCGTAGCTATGAACAGCACCTGCGAGAGATCAAATGGAACTCCCAGGTAGTTATCGACAAAGCTGTGGTTCTGTGCAGGATCGAGGACCTCCAATAGTGCGGCTGCAGGATCTCCCTGAAAACCCACCGTTATCTTGTCTATCTCGTCCAGCATAAACACTGGGTCTTTGGTGCCCACTCTCCTCATGCCCTGGATGATCCTGCCCGGCATGGCTCCTATATAGGTCCTGCGGTGCCCCCTGATCTCGGCTTCGTCTCTTATGCCTCCCAGGCTCATGCGGATGAACTTTCTCCCCAGCGCCCTGGCTATGCTCTGCCCCAGACTGGTCTTACCGACACCTGGAGGTCCAACAAAGCACAGGATTGGTTCTCTCAGCGTGTCACCAGATCCAGAAAGTGTTATGTTCTGCTCGCCCGTACCTTCTTGACCGGGGGGAGTGCCTATCCTGTGCTCTCTGAGCTTGCGGACGGCTAGGTGCTCTATTATCCTGTCCTTTACCTTTTCCAGGTCATAATGGTCTTCATCTAGGATATCCCTGGCTCTCTGCGTGTCTATCGTTCCACCGGAGAGATTATTCCATGGCAGGTCCGCCAACCATTCCAGATATGTCCGGATAATGGCGTACTCTGGTGAAGCCATGGGGATGGTCGACAGCCTGTTCAGCTCCCGTTCGGCTTCTTTCCTAGCTTCCTCAGGTAGTCCTGCCTCTTCGATCCTGCGTCTGAGCTCGTTGACCTCGGACTGTTCAGGTCCTTCCCCCAGCTGGGACTGGATAGTACGTAACTGTTCTCTCAGGTAAGCTTCCCTCTGGGCCTGAGTAAGCCTCTCCTGCGTCTCACTCTGGATGCGTTGGCTTATCTCCCTTATCGACAGCTCCTTCTGGAGGATCTCGACCAGCCTTCTTAACTTGACTTCTAGAGGCTCCAGCTCAAGCAGTTCCTGCCTCGTACCGACGTCAAGCTGGATAGCTCCCGCGATGAAATAGAAGGTTTGGACCGGATCCCGGATACTGTCAAGAGTAGGTAGCATCTCATTTGGCAGGTCAGGTGAGATCTCCACTATCCTGCGGAACAAGTCGACAGCCACCCGCCGGAGGGCTTCTTCCTCCACGTTGTTCTCGGTCTGATCTGGAGCAGGCTCTATTCTGGCTACCAGGTAGGGCTGGGTGGATATAAAATCGAGAATCCTCACCCTCTGCACACCCTGCACTACGATTCTCAGCGTGCCGTCGGGCGCCCTAACTAGGTGATGTATGGTCGCTACTGTGCCGATTCTGTAGATATCATCCGGTCCTGCCTGCTCGATGTTCCTGCTTCGCTGGGCCACTAGCACGATCAGCCTTCGGCTCCTCATGGAGTCGTCCACTAGCCGTATGGACCTTTCTTGCCCTACAACTATCGGCAGCACCGCAAAGGGGTATATCACTGAATCCCTTAGAGGCAGCACAGGCAACAGTGTGGGTATGTTGGCCTCCAGCTGCTCCTGGTTGTTCATATTGGCCTCCATGGTAGTTAGCTTCTGCTGTTTTCGACTATTTTGGGCAGCGTGATGCGAAGTATACCGTTATCGTAGTTTGCCTCAACACCTTCAGGATCTATATTCGTGGCTATCGCTATCTCTAGTCGGAACGGGCCGTGTCGGATCTCAGCATGTCTGTACACTCCGTCCTCTCCGCAGATGTTTATGCTCCTCTCACCCTCTATAACCAGCGCATTCTCGTACAAAGTGACGTCTATGTCCTCGGCCTTCATACCTGCAAGCTCGACGATGATGCTTATATGCCTTGGTGTCTCGCATATATCCGTCATAGGCCTCCATACTGTGGAGCCCAGTCGGAACATGGGCTGCCGGATGCCCAACAACCCGCTCATGACGTTCAGATCATCAAAAGGAGCACTGATTGTGTATTGATAGCGCAGGTATCTGTAGCGCATAGGGTTTCCTCTCTCCACTATCCGGACTTCAGGCGTTAGATATATCCTTTGTAGCAGATTCTAGCTTCTGTTGGATCTTCCTGCTCTGCTCATCTTCCAGATGCATGCTCTCCACCTTGGAGAATATATCCTCAGAGGGTGCAGACCCTTCCAGCTCCTCATACTCTTCGGTTAGCATCTCTTTGAGGTAATTCCTGGCCAGCTCTATCCTGTAGCGTATGTCCTCTGGCCTCTGCCCCTCGATGCGGGCTATCTCCTCTATGTTCATACCATCCACAATGTGCATCAGGAATGGCTCCCTCCAGGATTCAGGCAAGTGTCCGAGCATGCCGGCCAGTGCTGACTGGAACTCCCGCCTCTCTATTATCTCGTCAGGAATCGGAGCTGTTGGGTCAGGGAGTACGTCCATCAGCCTTATAGGTCGTTCCATTAGGTAGTCGGAGTCGTAGTTGCCTCCTATCGGTTGTTCGAGAGAAATCTCCCTGCGCTTCTGCCGAGCCTCCCTCACCAGATTGTTTAGTACTCTTCTTACAAACCTTCTAAGCCATGGGTACAGTGGACTGTCTGGAGGTAACTCTCGGTACCTGCGCAGTGCCTCCACAAGGGCCTGGTCTACAACCTCTATCGGATGCACAAACCCTGGGGCTAGCTCGCCTGTCGATTCGTAATATCTGATGCGCCTGCGAGCATAGTTTACCAATGGCCTCAGGTACTTTATAGCTTCTCTAGGGAAGTCCTCAGGTTCCCTTATACTAGCTTCAACTCTAGCCGTCACTGACATCCCCCGGGATATTATGATTTTGTACGTAATAAAGTGTATTAGTTTTGCTTATACAAAACCAGGGGAACCTGAGGCCGTGCCAGCAGCACAGCCTCAGGACTAAATTTATTGGGTAGTGGACTGAGGTTCTATGGATGGCTGAGAAGCCTGTGCCCCTGTCGTGATCTGTATTCTCCTTGGCTTAGACTCTTCCGCCTTCGGCAGGGTGAGCACCAGTTCTCCGTTCTCGTATTTGGCGCTGGCCTGGTCGCCACTTATCCTGGTCGGTAGGGTGAACGTACGCATCACCTTTCCAAGCCTGCGCTCTCTCACCAGGTAACTACCTTCCCTCTTCTCGCCCTCTTCCCTGTGCTCGGCACTGATCGTGAGCGTATCACCAGTTATGGATACATTAATCTCCTCGGGTTTGTATCCTGGCAGTGATGCCCTCAGCACAAAGTTGTCATCTGTTTCTTCGATATCCACCGGGAAGGAAGATTCCCTTGTGCCCAGTAGCATTGAGGGACTCACGAAGCTTTCCTCCAACAAACGGTTGACCGCGTCCCTAAGGCTCATCATCTCCCTGAATGGGTCCCATCTCTGTATCGACATCTTCTTACCTCCTGTAGAGATATTCTTCTCGATGTGAGCGTGAGCATTGTGCGTGCCAAGGTTGCAGACTATAGGGTATAGTGTGTGATTGAATTGCCAATAATGAGCATTTGAGGATTTCAGCTGATCTTATGCTTGATGTTACTCTCTTAGGGACAAGTGGAACATTACCACTGCCGGGCAGGTATCTTTCATCAGCCTTGATAAGGATCGGCGGCAAACTCTTTCTTATAGACTGCGGGGAGGGCACTCAGGTAGCTCTTAGAGCTAAGGGTTGGGGCATCAGGAGAATAGACTCTATCCTGCTCACACACTCGCATGCCGACCACGTGCTGGGCTTGCCAGGCTTGCTACTGACTCTGGCTTTCAGTCAGAGGGGAGCTGAGGAACCTCTCCGCATCTTTGGCCCGCCATCGGTGTTACCTGTGCTGGAGTCCATCAGGGTCTTTGCTCCAAGGTTGCCCTATCCCGTCTATTTTGTTCCCCTTGATGTCGGGGATGAGGTGGATGTGATGGATAACCTGAAGCTGTTTGCTGGTCCTACGGAGCACGATGTACCTTGTCTTTCCTATTCTCTGTACGCGCCCAGAAGCCCCAAATTCGATGTAGAAAAAGCTAATTCCCTGGGGGTTCCCCGAGATCTGTGGGGACGTCTCCAGCGGGGTGAGAGCGTCGTGGTAGGCGAAAGAGCGATCAAACCTCAAGACGTCCTAGGCCCGCCAAGAAAAGGCCTGAAGCTAGTGTTTATAACTGATACCAGGTTCACCGAGGATCTTGTGTCCTTTGCTTCTAAGATCCAACCTCCTGACCTGCTCATATCTGAGGGCATGTATGGAGATGAGAGTATGCGTCCCAAGGACTGGGATGTGCCCCACATGACCTTTACCGAGGCTGCAAAAGTGGCCTCAGCTTCCGGTGCAAAGCTGCTGTGGTTAACCCATTACAGTCCTATGATGGCCGATCCGTCCAAGTATATAGAGAACGCTCGCAAGGTGTTTCCCAGCACTATCGCTGGTTACGATGGTCTAGAGATATCTCTAAGTTACGAGGACTAAACCGTTATAAATAGTCCGGAATCTGTGGCAGAATGTGAGGGGCGGGATCGCCTGCTGAATAACCTTGAAAGGATTTTGAAGATATGGCTGTGCGCATCGGTTTCATAGGAACGGGAGGGATAGCTACAAGTCACCTGCTTAACCTAGCCTCTATACATGAGGCGGAAGTTGTCGCTCTATGTGATATAGCTCCCAACAGGGTGGAAGAGGCCAGGGAATACGTAAACAAGAACATCCTGACCAGATCGGAAGCCGAGGGCGTGGAGCCCAGGCTGATCGAAGCCGCTACGTACACTGACTACAGACAAATGATGAGAAATGAGCGGCTAGACGCGGTCTATATCTGCCTGCCTCCGTTTGCACATGGCGATCCAGAACATGCTGCGTTGGATGCGAACCTGCACATGCTCGTAGAGAAGCCTGTAGCTTTGGACTTACGGGTTGCCAATGACATATTGCGCAGGGTAAACGAGCAGGGAGTTATAGCTACCGCGGGCTATCAATTGAGGTATATGGGCTTTATAGATAAAGCCATTGAGCTCTTGAAGCATACGGTTATTGGACAGGCTATAGTCCTACGTTTTACCAGGACTCCTGGCACCAGCTGGTATCACCGACAAGATAGATCCGGTGGCATGATGATAGAGATGGCTACTCATCAGGTGGATCTTCTCAGGTTCCTGGTGGGGGAGATACGTAAGGTCTATGCAGCCGCTGCCACACGGATAAACAACTTGGACAATCCGGAGTACGATATATTTGATGTTAACTCTTCGACCTTCACGTTCGACAACGGAGCCGTATGCAGCTTCGCTATCAACTTCCTCACCGGCCCTTCTGGATTACCAGATCTAAGGGGTGTTCACATCTTCTGCAAGGACTACATACTTTCGATGGATATCTCACTCAAGGTCCGGCGAGGAGATGATGTCGAGGAGTTCGGTCTGGAACATGACCCGATGCTGGAGGAGGATAAAGCCTTTATAGAGGCGGTGAGGACCTCTAATCCAGAGATCCTCAGGTCTGATTACCTCAGCGCGGTGCGCACACTGGCTGTAACCATAGCCAATGATAGGTCTGCAAGATCTGGTATGCCTGTAGATGTCAACGACTTGTTGCGGGCGGAGGCCCCGCAGGCTGCCTGGTAAAATCTTCGAGAGGAGAAAGAAGGTGTTTATAGGAGCTCGTCAGGATTGCGTACTAGGTGATACTCTGGAAGATCGCATGAAGATACTAAAGGCCCTGGGATACGACTTCGTTGAGCTGGCGCTCACTCGTTCGGAGATAGCAGGGCTGGATGCTCATTCCGCAGACTACTACAAGAACGTCGTGGAGAGTACTGGCTTACCTATACTCTCCACCAGCATGGGACATTTTGGGCATTTCGCATCCCTCAACGATGAGGAGAGGACAGAGATAATATCGCACGTGGACAAGCTTATCACCTTCACTCATGACATAGGTGCCGATGCTATACTGCTGGCCACGCAGGAAGAGAGCCTGAAAGTGAGCGAGTACCTAAGTATCTACAGGCAGCATATTTTACCGCTGGCGGACAAGGCTTTAGATCTGGGAGTAACCTTGGCCCTAGAGCATGTCAACTGGTACAAGCCATGGGCTCTAGCTGAGCTAGTGAGGGGACTCAATCATCCAGCGGTTGGCATCTACTTTGACATGGGCAACTGCCTATACGTGGGCGAGAACCCAAAGGAACAGGCCAAAATATGCGCTCCCTACACAGCGCAACTGCACATCAAGGGGGGGCCTGTGGCGCCGCTAGCTGCCATGCCGCTGGAGGAGATCAAGAGCATACTTGAGGCTGGAGGTTTCCATGGCAGGGGTTGTTTGGAGATCATGCCTGTGGAGGGCAACAGGCACCTATCCGAGGC
>JBHORE010000180.1:0-4920 GCA_042408415.1 Thermobaculum sp. | reverse complement strand
ATATGTGCCACGGCGCTGCTGCTAGCAATTTTATGGGGTGTCAGAGGGAGATCAACAGGCAAAGACTCTGTTACCGTGTCCAGGATAGTCAGGGTTCTTCATAGGAGTAGCACTATTACTCCCGCTCAGCTTGCCTCACCTACTGGTATGTCGCTTGAAGATTCCCGCTCCGTGCTGGAGTCCATGGTGAGGGAGGGATTGCTTGCTCGTTCTGAAACCGACTCTGACCTCTACCTGAAGGCTTATTATCCAGCTACTGAGGTGCTGGATGATACCTTCAAACCCCAGTATCAGACGGAGATCCCAACTACCGCAGGCCAGGCTCAAGGTCAGGATCTGCTGGAACCACTCAGCGAACGCGAGCTTGAGATCCTTTCCCTTATGGCCTCTGGGCATACCAATAGCGAGATAGCGAGGGAACTCTACGTTGCAGTTGGTACTGTCAAAAGCCATGTAAATAACATCTACAGAAAGCTAGGTGCTAAGAATAGGGTAGAAGCGCTCTCCCGGGCTCGAGAGCTCGGACTCATCAGATGAACACCCATAAGTCCGGAATTCAACCCCTCTAAACCACTGGAATCTATCTTTTGGTGGATTATTTGCCAACTTGTTCATTCGCTAGCATGCCAACGGAAGCTGCCTGGTTCGTTAGGTCTGCTTTCCTCGAACTAATCTCGTAGTAAATGGGAGGCAAGCTGCGAATATGTCACGTGTAAGTATGGTGCTATATAGTTTATTGACTTCACTGTTTGCTTTGTTTGTCCTATTACAAGTATTCATTGCAGGACTTTCAGTCTTTTATAACCCTGTATATTGGACCTGGCACGCTACTCTGGTACATGTGTTTGAGTGGGTGCCATTATTGATGCTCATTATTTCCATTATTGGTCGCATGCCGATGTGGTCAAGAGTGTCCTCTATAGGCCTGCTCTTATTGCTGATAGGACAGTATATAACTGCCAATATGAATGCCCTACCTCTCATCTCAGCACTACATTCTGTAAACGCCTTACTGATTTTCCTGATAACTGCATTGACTACCTACTCTTCTTGGCGCGAAATCCTTGGGAGGGCTCGATGAGCAGCGCGAGGCTCTCACGCAGGCGGTTCATGAAGATGGGGGCCATCGGGGCTGGGGGGCTACTTCTGGCCTGTTGTGGAACCTGTTGTGGTGTAGGCAGGATTGCTGACAGATTCTTCGATGCCGGCTTGACAGGCACCCGCTTACAGAGCCGCATCCCCCTCCCCAGGGAGTTTGAGAATCCTCTGCCGGTACCTCCTGTCCTGAAGCCAGTTAGGCGAGATTCAGGCACAGATTACTACCGAATAGTCCAGATGCCCGCTAGGGTAGAGATATTGCCTGGCTTGCGGACGGAGATATGGGGATACAACGGTATGTTTCCGGGCCCGACCATCAAGGCTACTAGTGGCAGAAGAGTGGTAGTTACGCATCAAAATCTTCTGCCCGTACCCACTGTGGTGCACCTTCATGGAGGGAAGACGCCACCAGAGCATGACGGCTATCCGACGGACTTAGTTCTCCCCTCAGGCCAATCACACACGCATGAGCTTGAGGGACATAGCCTCAGGGTCATAGGGCACGGCGAATACTCTTACGAGTATCCCAATCAGCAGCCGGCTGCCACCCTCTGGTATCACGATCACCGAATGGATTTCACCGGCCCCCAGGTTTACAGGGGACTGGCAGGCTTCTACCTAATTGCTGATGACCAGGAGAGATCGCTGCCTTTGCCATCTGAGGACAGGGATATTCCGCTTATGATCTGTGATAGGTCTTTTGACGAAGATGGGTCTCTTATGTACCCGTCCCTTGACCCATCCCTGATGGGGCAGCCTGGAGTCGTCAACGAATACATGGATGGCGTGCTGGGAGATGTTATCCTGGTAAACGGAGTCCCTTGGCCTTATATGAATGTATCTCGCGTGCGCTATCGGTTCCGCATACTGAACGCCTCTAATGCCCGAAGATACAGGCTTGTGCTCGATCCATTACCTGCCGAAGGTTATTCTTTCACCCAGATAGGTAGTGATGTGGGGCTCCTGGAATCGCCTGTAAGACTACCCAAGTTGGAGATAGCGCCGGCTGAGAGGTACGATCTGATCGTCGACTTCTCGGGATACAAAGCAGGAGACGTGATAACCCTGAGAAATGAGCTGGGCAATGGCAAGACCGCTTTGGTAATGCAATTTAGAGTCTCGGGAAACGCGGATGAATACAGTCAAATCCCATCGCAACTCTCTAAGGTCGAAAGGCTGACGGCTTCAGATGCCCTGGTCAGAAGGAGATTCGTCTTTGCACGTGGTGTGGCCCGCAACAGCAGTCATGCCCATATGGCTATGTGGACCATTAATGGACAGCCATTTAATCCCACGAGGATAGATGCAGATGTAGAGCTTGGTGCCATAGAGGTATGGCGCATCACCTCTAATGTCCACCACCCAGTGCATCTGCACCTGGCTCACTTTCAGGTGCTAAGTCGCAACGGTGGTCCGCCCAGCCCTTACGATGCAGGCTGGAAGGACACATTAGACATGGGGCAGGGAGATACTGTTGAGATCCTTGCGAGTTTTGATGGTTACAAGGGTAAGTACGTCTTCCACTGCCACAACCTTGAGCACGAGGATATGGCCATGATGGGGAATATCCGAGTCAGTTAGTGCGCGGGTATGGAGGGGTGGGGGCCTATCGCCCCCACCAAAGCCTAGGAGAAGCTGGATAGGGGCTCGTTCGGAGCTAGAGCCTGGGCATTGACCTGCAAGTTTTCCTCCTCGTAAGAGGAGCGCACAAACTCCACTCTGTAGCTCCTGGACTCGAGGGCAGTTATGGACTGTACCATCCAGCCTTCGATGGTCAACCTGTTTATCCCTCTGTCCATCTCGTTACGATTAGAGTACATTACGATTCTCTTCTGCATATTGACTCCTTTCTGTAATACCTTCCTGAAACCTTATCTACTCCCCATTGTCCGCACACAACCTAAAGCACAAATATGAATAAAGTAAGAGGATGACAAGAAATTTTTCTAGCAATTAGCAGGCCAAGATCCTGAAGTTTTCCTTCTTACTAGGCGCTATTTCTTACGTTTTTCTTATCCATCTATTAGGGTCGTCTGATTTGCTTTGGATACATTTGAACTAGACAATCAGGAACACATAGTGGAGGCTAGAATTATGAAAGGCGGCATCAGGGGATTGCTTTTGGCGCTAATTATGGTGCCCTTACTGGCAGCGTGCCAATTCGCACCTGCAACTACTGGTAGTACCACCGTTACACCTACGGCGACGTCCGTGGCCTCAACCAATACAACCAGTTCAAGCAACAGCAATACCGGTAGTCAACTCTATAGCCTGACCAGCGCTACACTCAATGTGCCTCAACTGGTGCAGGAAGTGAAGGACGGTGTTGTTGAGATCATCGCCCAGCAGACATCCGACGGCAATTATATAAGAGGCATCTCTCAAGGATATGCGACCGGATCTGGTTTCATTATAGATACCCAAGGACACATACTAACTAACAACCACGTTGTGGATGGCGCTGACAATATAACCGTCGTACTGCCGGACAACAGGATACTCTCAGCCAAGCTGGTAGGGGCTGACCCCACCACAGACCTAGCAGTGCTGAAAGTTGAGGCTTCCAATCTCAAGCCTCTGCGGCTGGGAGATTCCTCCAAGCTGCAAGTGGGTGAGCCTGTGGTAGCTATAGGTAACGCTTTGGGGCTGCCTGGAGGCCCCACAGTCACTACTGGTGTGGTTTCGGCTCTCAATAGGTCGGAGGAGGAGCCTATATCCGAGCAGCCAGGCTACTATCCAGGGATCACCCAGACGGGCAACAGTCTGTTCGGGCTCATACAGACCGATGCGGCTGTGAACCCTGGCAACAGCGGTGGCCCTCTGCTCAACATGCAGGGCGAGGTAGTGGGTATAAACACCCTTGGACAGCGCAGCACCGAATCAGGAGTAACTGTTGAGGGTATTAACTTCGCCATCCCCATAAACACCGCTAAGAGGGTGGCCGATGAGATCATACGCACCGGGAAGGTGGTCTACCCTTACATAGGCATAAGAACGCAGTTCCTATATCCTGAGGTTTCCGTTATAGAGAACCTGCCCCATGTTCTCGGTCAATACGTCGCGAGCGTCGAGCCTGGTACCCCAGCCGAGAAGGCTGGTCTGCGCAGAGGAGATATAATAATTGCCATAGATGGCCAGAGGATCACCAACGAGAGCATGTTTGTGGAACTCTTGAGAGAGCACAAACCTGGAGATAAGATAACGCTCACCATCAGGAGGGATGGCCAGACGATTACCAAAGAGGTAACGCTCACTGAGCGACCATCCAGCTTGTCAGGCTAGTAATCCTGAGCTATCAGTGGGGGTGGTGGTTTCAGCATCACCACCCTTTTTACATATAGGCAAAAATGATTTGCAGGGGGTATGGATGAAGAAGCTAGCTGCCTTGTTGTCAGTTGTCGTACTGCTAATAGTAGCAGTCGTAGCTTACAGCTACCTTAAGCCTACAGCTGCACCCAGCGGCCCTCTAACTGCGGACCCTGTGTCTACCCCTTCCGGGGATACCAATGCCCATATCTTCACCATCAGTCAGGAAGGCTCTCAGGCCAAGTTCATCATCGATGAAGTTTTGAACGGTTCTCCCAAAACGGTGATTGGGACCACTAATCAAGTAGCAGGGCAGATCTCCGTAGATCCGAACGACGTATCATCCACTCGTGTGGGTACCATACGGATAAATGCTCGTACTTTCCAGACGGATAGCTCCCAGAGAGATCGAGCTATCCAGAACAGAATCCTAGAGACCGACAGCTACGAGTTTATAACTTTTACTCCCAAAGAAATCACCGGCCTACCAAGCGATCCTGCCATCGGTAGTACCTA
>JBHORE010000179.1:0-16985 GCA_042408415.1 Thermobaculum sp. | reverse complement strand
GGAGCAGGCGGTCGAGCTCGCCCGCCGTGAGGGGCTGCCCAACGTCGCCATCAAGGCCGACACCATCCACATGAACATCGAGGAGCCATCCATTCCCGCGTCCATCCGACGAGCGGGCGGGATGATCCGCCACGTGCACATCGCCGACAGCAACAGGGAGTCGGTGGGCAGAGGGCACATCGACTTCGCGGAGGTGCTGCGGGCCCTCAGGGATGTGGGCTACGACGGCTGGCTCACGATGGAGTTCCTGCCGCCCGTCTCCAACCCATACCTAGCGGCGGAGAGGCAGGACCGCGAGGGGGTGATGGAGCTGTACACGCGGGAGTGCATCGAGCGACTCATGCAGATAGAGACAAATCTTTAAAAGGGGTTAACCTCCGGAGGGCAACTGTTATAAGATGTTGCGACAGGAGGTGAGACTTCAGATGCGTACAAGCGTTATCAGCGACGAGATATCCCAGGACATGGACGAGGTGTTGGAGGTCTGCCGCCTGAAGGGGCTGCGCACCATCGAGCTGCGGGCCGTGGACGGCAGGAGCATCCTGGAGCACAGCGATCCCTACGTGCGCCAGCTGAGGGACTTGCTGGATGCTGAAGGGATAGAGGTGTGCGCCATAGCCTCGCCCTTCCTCAAGTGCCACCTACGCGGCGAGGGCGCGCCCCAGGGCGCCACCCACTTCGCCTCCCTCGCCAGCAGGGAAGAACAGTGGAGGGTACTCGAGCGTTCCATAGAGGTAGCCCACATACTTGGGGCGCCGATCGTGAGGGCGTTCTCCTTCTGGAGGCTGCCGGACCCCGCCACAGCTAGAGACGAGATCCTTGAGGTGCTGGCGGAGGCCGTGGAGCGCACACGACCTTCCGGCCTCCGGCTGGGGCTTGAGAACGAGCACGCCTGCAACATCGCCACCGGCGAGGAGGCTCGCTGGTACCTCGAGCGGCTGCCGTCGCCCACCCTGGGATTGATCTGGGACCCTGGCAACGAGGCGGCCGCGGGCTCCAATCCCTACCCCGATGGCTACCGGTACATCCGAGATCGGGTGATCCACGTGCACGTAAAGGACCTGGACTCCTCCGGCAGGTGGACCGTTATCGGCCAGGGCAGCATCGACTACGTGGGCCAGCTGCAAGCGCTGGCGGAGGACGGTTACGATGGCCCTCTCTCGATAGAGACGCACATGCGCATTCCCGAGGGGCCGAAGGAAGCTACGATGAGGTGCATAGATGGCCTGCGGGAGGTAGCATCCCGGGCGGGCGTAAATCTAGAGTAACATGGGAGAGGATAAGATGGAGACTTTCGGCGTTGGCATAGTCGGAGCAGGCACGATAGGCAAGGTACACGCGGCGGTGCTCAGCCGCCTGGAGGGTGTAAGGCTGCTGGCGGTGGCCGAGCCCCGGGAGGAGGTGGGCAGGCAGCTGGCCGAGCAGGCCGGCATCGACTGGTACCCCAGCATGGAGGACCTGCTGGCCCGCCAGGACATCGACTTGGTGACGCTGGCGACCCCCTCTGGCATGCATCCTGATCAGGCGGTGATGGCCGCTAGGGCCGGCAAGCACGTGGTGACCGAGAAGCCCATGGCTATCACCCTCGAGGGCGCCGACAGGATGATCCAAGCCGCGAGGGAGGCCGGAGTGACCCTCTCAGTGATCTTCCAGAACCGCTTCCACCGCGACGCCCTCAAGCTGAAGAGGGCGGTAGAAGCAGGTCTCTTCGGCAAACTCGTGTACGGCAACTCCTTCCTGCACTGGTACCGTTCCCAGGAGTACTACGAAGAGAGCGGTGGCTGGCGGGGCACTTGGAAGTACGACGGTGGCGGTGCGCTGATGAACCAGAGCATCCACTACATCGACCTGCTGCAGTGGATGATGGGCGATGCCGAGAGCGTGGAGGGATACACAGCCACCCTGGCGCACCAGATCGAGACCGAGGACGTCGCCAGTGCCGCTATACGCTTCCGCAGCGGGGCACTTGGGACGATCCAGGGCACCACCGCAGCCTACACCAGCAGGCCGCCCAGGATCGAGATCATCGGCACCGAGGGAGGCGCCACCCTCACGGGCTCCACTCTCACGCTCTGGGAGCCCAGAGAGGAGCGCGAGCTGCTCTCTCCAGAGGACCTAGAACGCACGCGCCATCCCGAGGAGGGGGAGGAATGGTGGCTCACCCACGCAGTGCAGTTCCGGGAGATATTCCGCTGCCTGCGGGAAGGGCAGACCCCTCCGGTGAGCGGTGAGGATGCCCGCAAGTCGCTGGAGATCATCCTAGCGATCTACCAGTCCCAGCGGACGGGATGTGCCGTGCAGCTCCCTCTAGAGACCGGGGAGAGGTAGGCATGGCGGGTAGGCTGAGGCTGGCGCCTGAAGGCAGGTACCTGCTGGACGAGGCCGGCGCCCCATTCTTCTGGCTGGCAGATACCACCTGGAGCGGGCCGCTGCTCTCGAGCGAGGACGATTGGGAGGAGTACCTCGCGGACAGGCAGCGTAAGGGCTTCACCGTCATCCACTGCGTCACTACCCAGTGGAGGGCAACGCTGGCTAGCGCCGAGGGCGAGGTAGCTTACGAGGGCAGCGGCCCTATCAGGATCAACCACCGCTTCTTCGACCGCATCGAGAGGCGAGTTAGGGCTATCAACGACCACGGCATGGTCGCCGCCTGCGTGCTCCTGTGGGACTACGGCCCACCTGAAAGGACCCCAGGGGAGCTCCCCGAGAGGTACGCCGTGGAGCTTGCGAGCTACATCATCAACCGCCTGCAGGGGCTGGATACGGTCTGGATACTAGCCGGCGACGGCGACTACACCGGCGAGAAGGCCGCGCGGTGGCAGCGCATCGGCCGGCAGGTGTTCGAGGGACGTGACGGCCTGGTCGCCATGCACTCCAACAGCATGTCCTGGCCCTACGACGCCTTCGAGCACGAGCCCTGGTTGCACGTGTGGGGCTACCAGAGCGGCCATGGCGACGACGAGCGCACCCTCCGATGGATCTACTCCGGCCCACCGGCCAAGAGATGGCGGGAGCTCGCGCCGCACCCGATCATCAACATGGAGCCCCCGTACGAGGGCATACGGGCGTACCAATCGGGACGCCCACACACGGACTACAACGTACGGAGGGCGGTATGGTGGTCGCTCCTCTCGCTGCCCCCGGCGGGCGTGGGCTACGGGGCGCATGGACTGTGGAGCTGGGAGACGGAGCCACGGGTGCCGATCGAGCACCCCACCTCTGGTGTGGCCCCTACCTGGCGGGAGGCGATGGCCTTGCCTGGCAGCCAGCAGGTGGCGCATATAGGTGCGCTGATGAGGAGCCTGCCGTGGTGGGAGCTGCGGCCCGCGCGGGAGCTGCTGGGAGAGCAATCCGAGCACGCTGAGGGCTACATCGCCGTCGCCTCGGCAAGCGATGGGCAGCTGATCCTGGCCTACACACCCCTAGGGGAGAGGATCTTGCTGAGGCATAGGCCGGCTGCGGCCCTGTGGTTCGACCCACGGCACGGCACTTGCCTGCCGGCGGAGGCCGGCCCAGATGGCGCGTACGCACCCCCAACCCGGGAGGACTGGGTGCTCGTGGCCGGCGACGAGTCCCTACTGCCGAAGGGCTGATACCATGGTAATAACTACGGGATACGAAAGGAGACCATATGGCGAGGATATACATCTGGGGTGGAGGGCCCTACCACCCGTACAGGGAGCAGGGGGGGTGGCTGATCCAGCAATTCTCTCCTTGGGGCAACGAGGTGGTCTACAGCGAGGAGCGCTCGGTGTTCGACTGGGAGGTCCTCTCCAGGGCCGACCTACTGATCATCATGGGCCTGGAATGGTCCGGCATGGTGGAGCTGGATGCCAACCTGTGGGAGGACCCTGCCAGCAAGCCGGAGCGGTACGTGCCGTTCTCAGACGAGCACATGGCGGCGGTGCAGCGCTTCCTCTCCGAGGGACGCGCCCTCCTGTGCCTGCACGCGGGGCTGGCCAGCTTCGACGACAGGCCGGAGTTCGAGGAGATCTTCGATGGCCGGTTCGTCTGGGGGCGGTCCACACATCCTCCCTACGCTGAGTTCGAGGTGCGGGTGGTGCACCCCGAGCATCCCATCCTGGCGGGCGTGGGCGACTTCGTCACCCCCGACGAGCTGTACTACAACCTGCAGGGGCCCAAGCGCTCGGTGGTGCTGCTGGAGGCGGAGTACGATGGCAGGTGGTGGCCGCTGGCATGGGCAGGCACCTACGGGGAGGCCCGCACGGCCTACATCGCGCTGGGGCATGACATGCGATCGTTTTCCACGCCCAGCTTCCAGAGCGTGGTATTCAACACCGTGACATGGCTACTTGATAAACAGAATCGATAGGAGGCAAGGATGTACAGGGTAGGCATCATAGGCGTTGGCAGGGGCGGGGAGGGCATAGGCGCGCATAGCATCGGCTACGCGCACGCCATGGCTTACTCCAACGATCCCAGGTGCCAGATCGTGGCCGCAACAGACATCTCTATAGAGAACCTCAACAGGTTCACCGAGCAGTTTGGAGTCACCTCCAGCTTCACCGACTACAGGGAGATGCTGCTGGAGGCGCACCTCGACATCGTGAGCATCTCCACCTACGTAGTGTTTCACCGCGAGATGGTGGAGGCGTGCGCCGAGGCGGGCGTGCGGGGCGTGTGGTGCGAGAAGCCTTTCGCACTCACCATGGAGGACGCCAGGGCTATGGTCGAGGCGTGCGAGCGCGCTGGCACCAAACTCGTGGTCAACCACCAGCGCAGGTACTTGGACATCTTCCAAACGGCCAAGACCTTGCTACGCTCTGGGAGGGTGGGGCAGCCGGTGATGTTCATAGCCTCCCTGCCCGGGGCCGACCTGATAGAATGGGGCACACACTGGCTGGACATGTTCAGGTTCTTCGCCGACGACCAACCCGCTAGGTGGGTGATGGGACAGGTAAGGTGCACCGGGGAGAAGAAGGCCTATGGCCACCTGCTGGCGGAGAACGCCCTGGCCTATGTATGCTTCGAGGACGGCACACGCGCGCTGCTGGAGGACGGCGAGATGCTCAACGGCGGCTTCACGATGCGCCTGTTGGGCACCGAAGGCTGGATAGACATCCTGGGCGAGGGTCAGATCCAGGTGCTGGACGGCAACGGCGTGGAGACTATAGAGACCAACTCCAACGTGCACTCGCCCAAGCCGGGCCATGAGATGGACGAGCCCTTTGGGAAGGTGCTGGACGCGCTCATCACCTGGATCGAGGGCGGGCCAGAGCCACTGGTCTCCGGCAGGCAGGGGATGCTCTCTACCGAGCTGTACCTGGCGGCGTACGAGTCGGCCTGGAGGCGAGATAAGGTGGAGCTGCCCCTGCGCGACCAGCACACCTTCCCACTGGACCTTATAGCCGGCGAGGGCCGATAATAGGAGGCGTACAAAGAGCGTGCTAGAAAGGAGAAGCGTCTTGCGCCCAAAGAACATGTCTGGCAGGGAGAGGCTGGGGAGGTACCTAGCGGCCTACCTGCTGCTGGCATCCATCATAGTTGTGGGGTTCGTAGTGCTGGTGATCATCTGGCCTCAGGCTATACTCAACATCATCGCGATGCTGTTCGACGTCACTGACGTGGATGTCCGATACGCCGGCACGTTCGTCTACCTGATAGCGGGCATCCTGCTGCTCATCATGCTGTTCATGGTCATCATGGCCGGAGAGCCCTACCTGCGCAGGGGCGCCGAGCGGGGGGATCTGCGTCGCCGCTACCTGCGGATCATCATCCCCCTGATAGCCTTCGGGCTGCTGGGGCTGGTCTTCTGGGTACTACCATTGCTATAAAAAACAACTGGAGGTGGAGGATGTCTGACAACTCACAGCACACTGGGGGAGATACCAGCTGGTTCGTGCACGATCGCTTTGGCCTGTTCATCCACTGGGGGATCTACTCGCTGGCGGCGCGCCACGAGTGGGTCAAGCACCGCGAGAGGATGACCGACGAGGAGTACCAAAAGTACTTCGACCACTTCTACCCCGACCTGTACGACCCCAGGGTGTGGGCCCAGGAGGCCAAGAACGCCGGCATGAAGTACTTCGTGGTCACCACCAAGCACCACGACGGCTTCTGCCTGTGGGACTCCGCCCTCACGGACTACAAGGCCACGAACACCCCCTGGGGGAAGGACGTGCTGCGTCCCATGGTGGAGGCCTTCAGGGCCGAGGGCTTCAAGGTGGGCTTCTACCACTCGCTGATCGACTGGCACCATCCGGAGTTCCCCGTGGATGGCCTGCACCCTCGGCGCGACGACGTAGCCTTCAGGGAGTCCCAGAAGCACCGCGACATGCGCAAATACGTTGAGTACCTCCACGGCCAGGTCAGGGAGCTGCTCACCCAGTTCGGCAAGATCGACATCATGTGGTTCGACTTCTCCTACTCCCACATGGACTGGGGATGGTCCAAGGGCAAGGGGAAGGACGACTGGCAATCCGAGAAGCTCATGCAGATGGTACGTGAGCTCCAGCCCGGTATCATCGTCAACGACCGTCTGGAGATAGGCGGCGATATCAAGACGCCCGAGCAGTACCAGCCAGCAGAGTGGCTGAAAGTGAACGGCCGGCCCGTGGTATGGGAGGCCTGCCAGACCCTAAACGGCAGCTGGGGTTACGACCGCGACAACAAGGACTTCAAACCGGTCGACATGTTGGTGCGGATGCTCGTGGACTCCGTCTCCAAGGGAGGCAACATGCTCCTCAACGTCGGCCCCAACGCCAGGGGAGAGTTCCAGCCGGAGGCCATCGAGACGCTGCGGGGCATAGGCGAGTGGATGCGCCTGCATAGCAGGGCCATATACGGCTGCACCGCCAGCGAATTCACCCCGCCGCCCGACTGCCGCTACACGCAGCGGGGCAACAGACTGTACCTGCATGTGTTCGCCTGGCCCTTCGGGCACCTGCACCTGCCGGGACTGGCGGGCAGGGTGGAGTACGCCCAGCTGCTCAACGACGCCTCCGAGATCCGCATGAGCGTGATAGACCCCGAGCAGCAGGCACAGAACACCACGATGGGAGGCATCGGGCCCGACACGCTGACGCTCCACCTGCCGGTGCAGAAGCCCCCGGTAGCCGTGCCGGTGATCGAGCTCTTCCTGAAAGGCTAAACCCAAGGGCACACGCACAACACGCAGGGGCCACATGGCCCCTGCCCCCACCTTCCAGCCCCACATCGCCAATTTATGTAAATCGTTCCTGTGAGCTCCCCGCGCCTTCAGAGCACCCAGGCAATCCCAGCCCTGCTGGGAAGATGGCCGCTCTCATGCTCAGCGCCAGGTCAGTGGGGGTTCTAGATGCTTCTTACCTCCAGAACTCTGCACCGGTGATACCTTAGGTAGTTCTGGGCCAGTGGCTCGGGATCGCGATGTAGAGGGCGGGATCGCCGAGAGCTGTTAGCACCTGCATCTTGCGATTATCTACTGGGCTCACTTTCCAAGGTCACGAGCATAACCTCACAAAATCTGCTTGCCTCGACCGTGCTGGAGCTTCTCCCACTTTTTATCTATATCTTCAATACCCCGCAGCACCTTGAAAGCGTCTTGGTATGCCTGCAGGGGCAGGCCGGCATGCTGAATGGTCATGCACTATTAACTGATCAAAGCATTGGCATAGGTCTGACTCACACCCATGGGTATCTTTTGACCCTAAGTTAGCCTACCAATGACATCAAGTACTATTGACATTGTCCCCACACGCGTGTGGGTGAACCGAGCTCCTCTCCTCATAGGCGCGGTTGATGTGGTGATCGGTCTATGAGCAGCGTGCAGCTGCACTCCATATATCAGTGGAGGGTTGAGCTCGCTTGGTTGGGTTCCTGCGGTCGTTGCGATGTTGATATATATGCTTCAGGCTTGGGGGCTGTCAACGCACCATCCGCAGCAGCGCTATTCTTCCAGAACAGCTGTTGACCAAGATGCCCCAATAGGGCATTGGTTAAGATGTAGCTCTGCCCGGGGACGGTCGCCTCAGTGATCAGGGACTTACACCTCTTGGTTGTCGGGTAGATGATTGGTCTCCTCATGCGTATCCGACAGTACGGTCTCAGCGTAGGCCTTGCCTGCCACCTGACGCAATCGCAGTTGTAGGTCAAGCGCCCAACCTATGAACTCTGGGCCATTACCCAGCTTTTGTCTGGCTTCCTCGATTAAAGCGTCCGCTTTGCGCATCATCTGCTTGCGTCCGTCTGAGGGCCACATTTCCTTGCCTCCTTACTACAAGACGATCGTAGCAGCTGTTGGTTCAGGTTGCCATCTGGGGCAGGATTGCTTTCTCCGGATGCTCGGACGGGCCTTTAGATGCGCAGTGATCAGCGAGGCTAGCGCATGGCAAGCTGATTCTCTGCCCTATGCGCCATACTCCGAACAGGTGGATTTGGCTCTTGGGAAATTACGTCTAAGAATCTTATTAGGCTCTGAGGGGTTCCCGCTGCTATGCTGGAGTGCCTGTTACGCAGCTGGACTAGAAGCTTGCTCTTGAAATCTGCACTCGATCTAGAGATGAACTTATCAGGCGTTCGTTGTGGATTGATAGGTGTGCTACCGTGGATCAGGCAAGTCAGCGTTCAGGTCAATCTACAGCGGCACTACTCCAGTACCACCACAGTCGGGGCACTCCATCTGCAGCAGGCCAACTACGCTCGTCCCTTTGCCCTGACAGTTGGGGCATGTTGTCCATCCAGCAGGCTGCCCCTGCAGATGTCCCTTACCCTCACACTCCGGACAGGTGATGTTATCTATGAGCCCACTACCCCAGCAGAAAGGGCAGGCATATAGCATTCCTTCATCAATTTCGTATGTGTAGCCTTCCACCAAGTTTCTACGAGCCTCTTCTATCCATGTTTTGCAATGCAGCAACAAGTGTTGACTATAATTTACACCCTTGCAGTTGGTTGTGCAACTATTTCGAATAGTTACTGCACACATTGTGCCAAGGTCTACGCCCCCCTCCAAAGCGCGTAAGCAACATAGGCTAAGTAGAACAGCAACAGTAGAGCGCCTTCCACGCGTCCCAAACGCTCTCGAAGTATCATGATCGTCACTGCTATCGAAAGCCCGAGCAGCAACCACATGTCTATGCCAATGGATGAGCCGCCTGCTCCCCCAAGGATAGCTGACAATCCCAGCAGCAGTGTCAAGACAAAGATATTGGAGCCAGTGGCGTTAGCTAGCACCACTCCAGAGCTACCCTTCATGCCTCCCACCAGGCTGATAGCCTTGTCTGGGAGCGTTGTGCCTATGGCGACGATGGTGGCGCCTATAGCATATTCAGATATGCCCAGCCTTCGCGCGATCTCCGCAGATCCCCTTACTACCAGCTCTGCACCCAAAGCCAACACCAGTAGAGATACTAGAGTAATTACCAATAACAGGGGGGTGTTGCCTTCAATAGATTCCTCCTCTTCGGGCTCAGGTGCGGGTAGCAGCCCTTTGGTGATTACAATTAGCAAAGATGCCAGGTACACTACGAATACTGCTACTAGAAGCCATCCCTCTGCGACATTCATTCCCCGCCAAAGCAGTAAAGTAGCCAGAACAGTTACTGCAAGCATCACGATCGAGTATATTCTTGCAGCCCTATCAGCTGCTAATTTCTTGGGTCCCAACATTCCCAATGGCATTGATCCCGCAAGATTAGCTATACAGGAGCCGATGATATTGCCGATGCCTATTTCTATATGACCTGTCAGGGCTGCGACCACCACGACCACCAGCTCCTCCCACTCGCCTCCAACAGTGAGCAGCCCCACCACGGCTTCCGAAGTCCGCAACCTCATAGCCAATGCCTGCACAGCATCTGTCAACTTGTCGGCACCCACTTCTAAGAGGACCATGCCGGCAATCACAGCCAGTACGGCTAGTAGAAGCTCCATCTACCCTACCCTCCAGAACCTGTGTTTCTCATGATATTATGCCTGCCAGTGATCAAAACCTGACCTTTTGGTTAGGCTAAGACTGACCCTTTAGTCAGGGACTTATTCCCACCCTGATGGTAGACTAGTTCAGGTGCAGACAGGGCCTTGGACTCTCCCACGCAAGGAGTATCAACCATGCAGGAAATGCACCCCTACGAGAGCAAACACTGGCTTGCAAAGCGTATCAGGCGCTTTGCTGTCCTTGGCACCTGTCTGATGCCCCTACTCCTCCTGCTGGCGGGCTGCAACAAGATGGCACAGGGCGGCCCGCCTCTCACCCCTGCTTCCGCGGGTATCTCTGTAAGTGGAGCTTGGGTACGAGTTGTACCGGGAGGTACGGGCTCGGCTTACATGACTATCACCAACTCCAGTGGGAAGGAGGATGCCTTGATTGGGGTCTCTACGGATGCCGCTTCGAGTGTGATGATCCACCGCACTGAGGTCAAGGGAGGTGTAGCATCTATGAGCATGGTTGATCGTCTTCCGATTCCAGCTAATGGTAAGGTAGAGCTGTCGCCCGGAGGGTATCACATCATGCTCGAGGGGCTAAAGCAACGGCTCTCTCCTGGAGATGAAGTGGTATTGCATCTGCGCTTTGAACGCGCAGGGGAAGTCACGGTGCGTGCTGAGGTGCGCAAGCAGTAGCTATCTTCGAGCAAATGGAGCGTGTCTGTAAGTGGTATAGTTACAGGGAAGCCCCTCAGGTAGCTCACAGGCTTCCCGCTACGTTCGTAGCTAAGCTAGTAAAGGAGTAGGTTCTTGCGTGTCCCCAAGATCATGTGGGCAGGTATTGCGATAGTGGCCCTTATGTGGGCAGGGCTAATAGCGTTGCTGGTTGCACAAAGGATGCAGGGCAGCACTGGCCCGTCTGGCAGCCAGCTGGCCGATATCCGTGCCGGCACTATTGGCCCTAACGGCGAGGGGACCAAGATAGATCCTCCTGCGCCTCTGAAAGACTTTACGCTGCCATCGAGCAATGGTGAAAAGCTTTCGCTCCATGATCTGCGTGGAAAGTACGTGCTCTTGTTCTTTGGTTATACCCACTGTCCGGATCTGTGTCCTACTACCTTGGCACAGTTTCGTCAGATCAAGCAGCAGCTGGGCAGTAGGGCAAAAGACGTGAGCTTTGTGTTCGTCAGCGTCGATCCTGACCGTGATACCCCTGCTGTGTTGCGTAAGTACGTGCGATCTTTTGATCCCTCGTTTATAGGGCTCTCTGGAGACCACAAGGTGCTCGATGCCATCAAAAGCGACTATGGCCTCTACTACCAGCTCAATAAGGACGAGGGCACTAACTACACCGTCAATCATAGCTCAAGCATCTACCTAATAGATGCAGAGGGGCGCCTGACCATGGTCTACAGCTATGGTACAAACACCGAGGTGATAATTCATGATCTGGAAAACATGCTCAGCTAGAATAGCTAGGATCATCTCTCTGGGAATACTCTCCTTGCTGCTTGCTGCTTGTGGTGGCGGAGGTGTGGCTACACTAGCGCCCTCCCCCTCTCCCACTCCACAGGCATCTGCTGGACAGGCAAATCCTACACCTGTTCCTACCGTATCTGCATCTTCTCCCACGCCGGTGGCATCCAGCGGACAGGCAAGCCCTACTCCAGCTTCCAGCGCGGCGCTCATCGCCGAGGGAGAGAAGCTGGCGCGTAGTGCTGGATGCCTTTCATGCCATACCACTAATGGCAGGCCGCTTACTGGCCCTACCTGGAAGGGGCTCTACGGAAAGACTGTGGAGCTGACGAACGGTCAGAAGGTGAAAGCCGACGACACCTACATACGCCAGTCCATCCTCGATCCACAGTCGCAGGTCGTCAAGGGCTACAACCCTATAATGCCGTCTTATCAAGGTAGGCTGAGCGATGATCAGATCAAGGCAATCATTGCCTATATCAAGAGCCTGAAGTAGTCGTATCGTGAGCGATCTCAGTCAGCTTTGGGGCCTCTCTCAGCGGTTTATAGAGCAAGGCCGCTATCGCAACTCCTGCCTGGGGGGTGGTGATTATCAGGATGGTTAGTGTGGGACCTAGAACTCCCAGCATCCACCCTGTTATCGCCACCGATATTGGCTGCGAGCCAATAGTTAGCATCCGCCATACAGAGTTCACCCGTCCACGGAAGGCATCAGGGACAACGGTCATCCTGTAGCTGCCCTCCGTGACGTACAGCAGAGGAACCAACACCCAGCCCACTATATTCACCGCTCCCAGCACCCACAGGTTAGGAGCGAAGGCGTAAGGAGGCCAAGTAAGCACCCATGCCCAAATCACTCCCAGCAGCATGGTGCCAAAGCGCAGCCTGGCGTGTAGCCAGGGAGTAACGAGCGCACCCAATATTCCCCCCACACCTCCGGTTGCAAACAATATACCCATTTCGAAGGGGGTGGCACCCAGCTTTTGTGCAAGCACTACCATGATCAGGGTATAGCCATAGCTGCAAAGGTCGATCGTGCCTACCACTCCCAGCAGGAAACGTAGCATTGGCTCCTTCCACAGCCAGTGGATGCCATCGCGTACGTCATGCCAGATCTTATTCCCCGAAGTAACATGTGAATGCCCCTGCAGATGCCTGCGTACACCCATCAGCATGGCTCCTGATATGACGTAGGAGACTGCATCTACCAGGAAGGGTAATCCCCTCCCGAGTGTGTACAACAAGCCTCCAATGAGAGGTCCTACCATCTGGGAGCCTTGATCGGTCGTTGAAGCAGCCGATAGCGCCTGCGAGAGCTGCCTGCGATCTACCACATGGGGCAGTGCAGAGCTGTGCGCCAAGCTGAAGAACGTTGAGAGCGTACCGTCGATCATGGCTACCACTGCCAGATGCTGCCAACTCAGGCTTCCAATGGTAAATGCCAAGGGTATGCTCCCCAGAGCTGCTGCCCTTCCAAGATCGCACAAGAGCATGATCCTGCGTCTGTCCAACCGATCCACCAAAGCCCCAGCTGGCAGGGTGACCAGCAGGTACGGCAGCGTACCCAGGGCGCTCACCAGTCCCGCGCGTGCTGGCGAACCCGTAACCGTGAGCACTAGGAGGGGGAAGGCGAACTGCGAGATCCGTGAACCCAACATCGATACGCTCTGTCCGACCCAAAGCAGCAGGAAATCCCGATTACGCCATATGCTGCCAACCACAGTATTACTAGACATAGCCATGCAGAAAGATACCTCCATAAAACTTCTGGTAAGAGAAGCCTTATAGCGCCCAGACCTTTGCGGCACTCGCTTGCCTGCGGGCCGAAGTCATACAGAGGTCATTAGCAGGTATTCCAAAGATGGGGAAGATTAGATGCACCACAAAATACGCCTAGATAAGCACTGACGTCTTTCGAAGGTGCGCCTTTGACCACCAACGCGCAGGTCTAGGCGCCGAACCTGCGCGGCAGAGTCAGCAGCTTGGATGAAGATAGGTCTAAGCTCGCAGAGATTCACGCACTCATTATAGTGTGTAGGCCTACCCCGAAGCAAACCAGCTTCCCATGGCCATACATGACTTTTGTCCTATTGCCTGTGCGTGAACGCTACATTACCCTGTAAAGTGTAACATTTACGTATTTTTTACACTTTTGGGCCTACACATGCCTGAAAGCTATTTGTTGTCTGGATTGGAGGGATGTCTGCTTATGGTGAGGGACAAATACTTGTCGTGCAGGAGAGCGCTTAGAGGTGCTTATCACCACAACCACCTCACGCGCATGCGCCTGCTATGGTTGCCGGCACTGCTGTTGGCTGTGCTCCTTGTATTTGGACTATATTCATCAGCCAGTGCAGCGGGCGACTCACAGTCTCAGGCTGCAGCCACCGCTCAGAACCTGATATCAAAGATCTCTGACAAGGTCGGTGGGGCATCCGTCGGCACTCCGCAGTTGGTTTACAATGCCGATGGACGTACGCCTGCCTACTACGTGGTTCCTATAGTTCGCGGTGGGGACGTAGTGGGCCTAGTAGGTGTCTCGCCCGATGGTGGCAAGTGGCAGTGGTACACCACCACTTACACTCCTACGAGCTTCCCGCAGACCAGCAGATCGCGCGCAGCATCCATGCTAGGCACCTCCGCAGCTTCATTGAGGCTTGTAGCTGGCAAGGACAACCGACTCTACTGGCAGTCTCCTGACGGAAGAGCTCTTGATGTTGACAGACCATCCAGACAGGGTACATCCGTAACACTGCAGGCACAGGGAGCTGGAGCGACCTATGATGCCAGGCCTGGTAAGTACTCCGAATTGGAAGTGCAGAGGGCCAAGCACAGGGCTACGCTCTCCCCACAGAGCACCGAGGCCGACACAGGTAGCGGTACCCTTCCCATAAGGTATAACCTGGATGTTCCACATTACTACCAGAAGACCAACTACTATTGTGGTCCTGCATCCCTTGAGATGATCTTTGACCTATACGGCCCGGATATCAGCCAGGACGATATCGCTGCCGCCATGCCAGCAAAGAACTGGGGGAGCTGGAGCGGAGCTTATTCAGATGACCTGGTTAGGGCTGCACGCTTTAGCTACATCAGCAAAGCAGTACTGAACCCCAACCTGCAGGGATACAAGCAGCGCCGGCTGGGATACGCCGCCGTACAATACTTCTGGTCTTACTATGGCACCAGCGATCCTGACTACCCCAACCGCTATCGTGATCTCAAGAGGCTGATAGTAGCAGGCTACCCAGTAGTAGTACTCACCTGGTATGATAGCCGACACATCACTGGCCACTTCAGGGTGGTTAAGGGCTACGATGACTCGACTGATGAGTTCATAGTGCACGACCCCTGGTACACAGCCCCATACTATGGTCCGGACGTGCACTTCAACCAAGAGTTCTTCGTGGATGATCTTTGGACCAAGTTCAAGAGATGGGCAGCTCTCATCACCCCGTGGCAGGTGAGTGTTTCGGCACCACAAACTGTGCAAGGAGGTAGTACTTTTCAGGTAACTGCTACCGTAACCTATCCCGCCATAACACCACTTACCGGCTGGGCACAGGTGAGCAACAGTGTTGCGACGATCCTGCTCCCCAGCGGATTCACAACCGATAGCGTTACTCAAAGCTTGCCACAGGTAACCTACAGTGGTACCTCGCAAACTGTTACCTGGACCGTCACCGCTCCGGAAGACTTTGAAGGCCAGGCCAACATACAGGTGGCAGCAAAGGGTCTCATATCAAGCTCCAGCACGTCTTATCCCTCGTACAGCGACTGGATAGGTGGCATAGGCAGCGACAGCATATACGTGAACCAGCCACCTGCGAGTGTATCTGTATCGCCTTCCAGTCTCAGATCCGGTCCAAACCAGTATCAGACGATACAAGCCACTTACTCGGATCCAGGTGGAGCTAGCACCATATCCCGTGCCATGATCCGCGTCAGTGACCCTGATAACCCATCCAACGACCTTCTGGCTGCATATGATACTGCCACTGGAAGGATCTCCTTGCTATCATCAGATGGCTCGTCGACCTTGTCGACGGCATCTGTTGGCTCCAACTATACGCTGCAGAGTTCTTATGGTTCGGTGGATCCCAGTAAAACTACGGTTAGCACATCAGGCAACCAGATGGTCATAACATGGACGGTCTCAAGACCAACTTCAGCTAGCGGGTCCACAAATGTTATCTACCTGCAGGCAAATGATAAGTATGGAGCCTCCAGTGGGTGGCAAAAGGAGGGTAGCTGGGTGCTCAACAGTCCAGCTACCGCAGTCTCGGTGGCCGAGTCGGGAGCGATCGTATCCCCAGGCAGGACAGTACAGATCCACACCACTTACAGCGACCCCGACGGCGCCAGCAATATACGCACCGCACAGCTACTCATCAATACACAGCTTGCGGGTAGCGGCAGTGTATGGGTAAGATACGACACTGCTCAGAACGCAATGTACATTCGTAGCGGGGATAATACCTCCTGGGATGGACCCGTCACACCTGGCAGCAGCCAATCCAAGAGCAATGGTCGAGCACCTCTCCTGGGAGCAAGCAGCACTGTCTCGAGAAGTGGCAATACGCTATCTATCACCTGGGGTCTCAGCTTCGACCAGAGCTTCAGTGGCAAGCAATACAGCATCTACAGCGTTGCGGCTGATAATTACACCCCAGATAGTGCCCTTCCATGGCTAAGATTCGGCACCTATACGGTGGATGCCTCTCCGGCAGTAGGGAACATTAACCCTGGGAACGGTATCTCCAGCCCTGGTAGTAAGGTTTATTACACCTCCACCTACAGCGACCCCGATGGGGCCAGCAACATAGCCGATGCCAGGCTACTCATAGGCACGAGCACCAGTGATACGCGCGCAGTACAGCTTAGATACGATGCTAACAGCAACAAGCTGTACCTGAAGGACGACAACTCCTCTGCATGGCTTGGCGGTGTAGCTCCTGGCTCCTCCTCATCCGTGTCCAACAGCTTTGCAACGCTGCTCCCCAATCTGACGACCGTCTCCCGCAGCGGCAATACTCTGACCATCAAGTGGGCGATCAGCTATGGTACAGCACTCAGCGGCAGGCAATACAACACATACCTAATGGTACAGGATAACCTTGGACTTGGAGCATCTTGGCAGCGCGAGGGAACGTGGGTCGTCGATAGAGCACCCTATGTCGGCACTACATCACCTAGGGACTCAGGCACCAGCAGCAGGTCCTGGGTAGCATTCAAGACTACCTGGTATGACCCCGATGGAGCGAGCAACATTCAGCGTGTCACGTTCTACATCAACTCCAGCCCATCGGGATACAAGGGACTAATGGCCAAGTATGAAGCCAACTCTAACAAGCTATGGCTCAAGAGCGCGGACGACTCCACATGGCTTGGGGGTGTGGCTCCTGGAGCTCCCGACCGCATACGCAATGGATACGTAAGCATAGATCCACCTCGAATCAAAGTTTCCAGCAGCGGGACACAGATGACGATCACGTGGTACGTTTTCTTCACGCGCCAGGTAGCTGGCAGGAACATGAATATCTACATGTCGATCGTTGACGATTTTGGGCGTGCCCAGTCGCCGGTAAAGATAGGCACCTGGTATGTAAGATAGCAAACAGCCTGGGACTGCCTGGGAGAGCGCT
>JBHORE010000178.1:0-20884 GCA_042408415.1 Thermobaculum sp. | reverse complement strand
GAATAGCAACCAACTAAATTGCGATGAGAGCTCATTTATCTCCTTTGCCCAGCTAGTGACCTGGTGATTATCCAAGCTCACAGCAAACAGCTTCACGGTCGGCGGCGTCTATCAAGTGATGAAACCGTTTGTGCACCCAATGTTTCCTCCCGAGGAGCGTTATCTGCCCCCATCGACCAGATACCGGACCAAGGCGCGTCTTTCGAGGCATTACGCCGAGCAGCTTCTTAGGTTTAGCTCCTCCCGAGAACTTGGTGCTCTCGAGCACGTATATGCCATCATCCGTGATAGCTACGCAGCGATACTGGATCCAGAAGATCGTTAGGAACGTTAGGTAGTTGATTATGAACAGCCAGAAGTATGGTGCGGTCTGGCACACGAATATCTGGTGTATGCGGCTACCAGGCGGCAGGAAAGGGGTTACACGCCTTACTAGATCTGGCCTGGCCGTATCTGATGTCACCATGTAGCCCACTATAGCATATCTCTGCCCGTAGCACCACATGGTCTTTAATCAACGGCGGTAGATGCTCCACACCTCGCCCATTACAGAGACTTTAACCTAGATTTTCGTTCTGTACGTAAACCCATGACTTATCCGAGCTTGTGCTGTGGCTTCCTGTATGCTGTACTTGATGGCCTGATGCTGCGCCTGAGGACACAGCTATATAGCAGAGGAGGCACCGCCATCCACGTAGAGCGCCGCCCCTGTAACACCGCTGGCTTCATCAGAGGCTAGGAACAATGCTGCGTAAGCCACCTCGCGCGTGGAGAGCATCCTACCGTTGGGTTGCTGCTGCTTGATTAGCACGTTCAGTCGCTCAATGCCACCTAACTCCTCGGCCAGCCTACGATTCATGGGTGTGTCCACCCAGCCCGGACATATACAGTTGCACCTTATTCCCTTCTCGGCATAGGACACCGCGATAGCCTTCGTGAGACCTATTATGCCGGCCTTCGATGTGGTGTAAGCCTCGTAGCCCGGCTCAGTCAAGGTCGCCATGACGGAAGACATATTTATGATCGAGCCTCCACCCTGCTTCAGCATATAAGGGATGGCCCCCCTGCAGAAGAAGTAAGTGCCCCGGAGGTTCACATCGAGCACCCTGTCCCAAGTGTCATCATCCAGCTCATGGAAGGCTCCGGAGTACATCACTCCCGCGTTGTTGAACACTACATCGATTCGACCGTACTGCTGCAGGGCAGCCCCAATCGCCTCTACCGCAGTCGATCTATGGGAGACATCGCCCTTGATGCCAACAACCTCAGCCCCTCCAGCCTTGAGCTGGCCGACTACTCCCGCTAGCCCCTTAGCGTCCAGGTCGACCAAGACAAGTCTTGCTCCGTGCTCGGCAAACACTTCGGCCGTGCCCATACCTATGCCGGAAGCCGCACCGGTTATCACCGCTACCTTACCCCTCAACCTCATAGCCCTCTCCTTATTACAAGCATATGTGTGCTGGCATACCGGAGAGCAACTGCCTGGCGACCTCGAGGGTCATGGCCACGTCTTCCTCGGTGTGAGCAGCACTTACATGGTTGCGCTTGAGGGCTGTGGGCAGCATGAATATCCCGCGCTCGCACATCGATCTCCTAAACCAGAGGTCCCTCTCTGTATCGTTCCGCAGCAGATCCTCGTAGTTCTCTATGGGCCCTTCCATGAAGTAAGGCACGAAGACCGAGCCAAAGCGAGCAACGGTCATGACGATACCCAGCTCCTTGGCTATCTCCTGGAGGCCGTTGGCGGCCATCTCCGCCAGCCGGAAGCAGTGCTCGTGGACCCCGCCAACCTCCAGCTCATGGATGGTCGCTAGCGCCGCTGCCACGCTGCTCGGCGTGCCGTTGAAGGTGCCTGCAAAGAACACTCCTCCCCCGGGCGCTAGCCTCTCCATGTACTCGGCCCTGCCCACCAGAGCCGCGATGGGGTAGCCGTTGGCCATGGCCTTGGCAAAGGTCGACAGGTCGGGAGTGACCCCACATATGCGCTGGTACCCTCCGAGATCGTGACGGAAACCCGTGACCACCTCGTCGAAGATGAGCAGGCTGCCGCTCGCGTGGGCGATATCCCGCAGACCCTCCAGATAGCCCTCCTTGGGGAGAACACAGCCTATGTTGTGGGGTATCACCTCCACGATGACCGCGGCTATCTCGTCACCGTGCCTGCTCATGAGGTCGCTGACGGCCTCGAGGTCGTTGAAGGGGAGCACGAAGGTGTGTGCTATCTCCTCCTCTAGCATCCCCTGCGATAGCGGGTCCTTTTGACCTATCTTCTCTGGGCGACTGATCACGTTCATGGCCACCGCATCGTGCCAACCATGATAGGCACCCTGGAACTTGACGATGGAGGGGCGACCAGTTATGGCTCTCGCCAGCCTGATCGCAAGGTAGGTGGCCTCCGAACCGGAGTTGCACAGCGCCACCATCTCGGCGGATGGTATGTGCTCGGAAATCTTCTCAGCGAGCAACACCTCTAAGTCGGTCACAGCTGTTCCCAAGAGGTCCAGCCTCTCCATTGTTTCCCTCACGGCGGTGTTCACTGCCAGATGGTTGTGCCCTAGGATGATGGGGCCGAACGCGGCGTGGTAGTCCAGGTAGCGATGGCCGTCGGCATCGTAGAAGTAAGCTCCCTCGGCTCTGACTATCGCCATCGGCCAGGGCAGAGCTCTGTTGTTGGAGTTGACACCCCCTGGTATATGACGCCTCGCCCTCTCAACCCAGTGGGCATTACCTTCTGTATTCCCCATAGTTAGTCTTCCTCCTCTTGGTTGAACAAGGGTGAGAACCTGTGCCTGACCGACTGACAGTGGAACAGCACCAGCCTAGCGGCCTCATCGGGATCTCTCTTTACCAATGCCTGCATGATGAGCCGATGCTCGCGGTTGGAGGCGAACATACACTCTCGATCCAAACACTTGCCGTAGGCCATGAGGAATAGATCCGTCTTCTCTTCATTTCTATCGACGACCTCTGCTAGCGACCTGTTGTCTGCAGCCTGCCCCATGAGCCCGTGGAACTCCCTGCCGGAGCGCAGGAAGGTGGGGACGTCCTCGTCATTGGCTGCATCTTCTCCCATCTGTATCGCCTTCTCCATCTGCTGTATCTGCTCATCAGTTACACGGAGACACGCTCGCCTAGCTAGGTAGGGCTCGATCACCTCGTTGGCTGTGAACATATCTATAAAGTCCTCACGGGTCAGCCTGCGCACGTACATGCCTCGACCGTACTTGGTCTCTATCAGACCATCGTGTTCGAGCATGAGCAGAGCCTCCCTGACGGGGGTCCTGCTGACATCTAGCACCCTGGCGATCTCTTCCTCCACCAGCGGATGCCCGGGGAGAAAGCGCCCCTCGAGTATGGCCTCCTTGATCGCGGCGTACACCAATTCCCGGTACCGCCTAGGCTGCCCCAACGTAGGAGGGATCCTCAACACAGCCTCCATGCCAACACCTCCTGTAGTGTCTGTTTGTATACAAATATGCCGGTATGTGGACTTAAGTCGCAGATATAGATTCATTATAGCCCTAATAAAGCCTATTGACAACCACAAACGGCTATAATATAATGTTACACAATCTTTATCCGACATAAATCAGTATAATTGTATACAAAATGCCGTGGACGCCTCTTGGGGTGGGGCTATTGGGCGTAGGGTGGTCGACTGTAAGGAGAGAAGGAGGAGAATGCACATGGACTGTCAGGCACGGTTGTTCTCAAGAAGGTCATTCCTGAGGTTGGGAGGGGTTGCGCTGGCTGGTCTAGCGGCCGCCTGTGGTGCGCCCGGCAGCGGCACGCCATCGCCAAAGACTGGAAGCTCAAGCAGTAAGCCCGTCAAGATAACCTTTTGGAACGCTCTGTTTCCTACCCAGGACCCTAACAAAAAGAAGAAGCTTGAGGACTTCTATATCTACCAAGCTATCAAAAGGTTCGAGTCTGCCAACCCTCATATTAAGGTAGAGCTGGTGTCGATACCTGCCGGCCCCGATATGTTCACCAAGTACCGCACGGCTAGCATCGCTAAGAACGGCCCCGATGTCTTCGGTTGTTGGTCTGGCAGCTACATGCTCAACGTCAAGCAGTTCTTGGAGCCCTTAGATAGCTATTTCACCCAGCAGGAAAAGGACCGCATCATCGGGTGGGAAGCCGTTACGGATGGGTTCAAGCCTGGAAAGGGTAAGATCTATGGCGTACCGGCCGGGCTAGATGGTTGCGTGTGCATCTTCTACAACAAGGATTTGCTTTCGAAAGCCGGCGTGGATCCCAGCAAGAACTGGCCATCAGAACTTGAGGGCTTCCTCCAATTACTACAGCGGATAAAGTCGACCGGAGTCATCCCCATGACTGTGGGCAACGGGGGTAACGTCTACTACATACTTAACTATTGGCTGGCACAGATGGTAGATGGCGCACCCGGCTTGGAGGATCTGATCAACGGCAGAAGGAGATTCAGCGATCCAAAGCTGGAGGCCGTAGTTCGGGATTGGACCAAACTACGACCTTACACTAATCCTGGTGCGGAGTCCGCAGGCGATGAGGCTGTGCAGTTGTTCTATCAAAAAAAGGCCGCCACTACCCCAAGCGGCTTCTGGATAATCAGCGACGCGCGGTCTGCACTGGGGGATGCCCTGGGCATGGCGAAGATGCCCAACTACAGCGACGATGCCCCCATCAAGAACGGGGGAGTGGGCAACGTGGGATCGGCCTTCGTGGTCTCCAACTACTCCCAGCACAAGCAGGAAGCGGTGGAGTTCATCAAGTTCCTGATGAGTAAGGAGGAGCAGGAACAAAAGGCCAAGGACAGCACTAATAACTTGGTCAACGTCAAGGACGTCGATCCCGACAAGCTCTACAAAGACCCGTTACTGGCGCTGCAGTACAGGTGGGGCATTGAACCAAATGTGATTCCCTGGCCGGACAACCTCCTACCTGCCGAGCTCACGGCCGAGGAGGTAGCCCAGGCTCAGCTCGTATGGACCGGCAAGCTGAGCCCCAAGGACTTCATGGGGAAGCTGGACAAGAAGCGCGACGAGCTGCTCTAGGAGGCGCCGATGAGCACCTTACGTGGAGCCGGCACTGGCAGGGCCCTGGAACAAGCCTCAAAGAAGTCGTTAGGCCGAACGCTCAGCATAGGACCTGGAGGGTTGGCTAGACGGGAGGCCCTTACCGCCTACCTGGCACTGCTCCCCACCCTCCTTGGGATCGGAGTGCTGGTGTGGTACCCTTTCGTCAGCAGCTTCTACCATAGCTTCACCCATTGGGATGGCTACAACTCCAGCTGGGTGGGGCTCCACAACTACACCGATATCATCACAAACGGCGACCTGTGGATGCTGCTGCGGACCAACGCCGTGTTCCTGCTGTCGGTGCCTGGCATACTGCTGATCTCACTGGTCGTGTCGGTGCTGCTGTACGAGCACGTCCCCGGCTGGTGGCTCTTCAGGTCGGTATACTACCTACCGACCATCCTGTCGGCCGTGGTGGTGGGCATCCTGATGAAGACCATGTTCTCTCCCATTGGCGCAGTGAACCAGTTGCTGAAGGTCCTTGGACTAGGCTTTCTAGCGACCGAGTGGCTTAGCTCCACGCCCACGGCCTTCATGGTGCTTATATTTGCCTTCTACTGGCAGACGCTTGGGCAAGGCGTGTTGATATTCCTCTCGGGCCTGGCCAATGTATCAACCGAGCTGTTTGAGGCCGCTAGGATCGATGGCGCCAGCTGGTGGCAGAGGTTCTGGAAGGTCACCCTGCCCCTGCTCGTGCCCACCATAGCTTACTTCGTGATCATCAACGTGATATGGATCTTCGTCGGCCTGTTCGCCCTGGTCTACACGGTCACGGGAGGCGGGCCTGGGTACTCCACCACGCCGATCGACTACATGATCTACCTGAAAGCTTTCCAGGCCGGGGACATGGGTTACGCCTCGGCGCTGGCGGTGATCCTGTTCGTGATCGTGGCGATCGTTTCAGGCGTGCAGCTACGGATATTCGACAAACTCACTACGGAGTAGGTGGATGATCAGAGCAAGCGCTTTTCCCCGCGGGGAGAACTTCTGGAGATGGCTGATCTCCCTCGTGCTGGCAGCCGTGACGGTGATCGACCTGTACCCGATCTTCTTCATGGCGGTCAACACGGTCAAGACGAACGTCGAATACCTCACCGACCCCTTGGGGCTGCCAAGGCACTGGACCTATCTGGACAACTACGTGGGTATGTTCTACAGGTTCGATCTGCCGAGGCTGTTCTTCAACACCCTGATGTACATCCTGCTAGCCGCAGGACTGTCCTTGGCCATCTCCATCCCAGGCGCGTTCGCCCTGGCCAAGATGCGCTTCCCGGGGAGGGGGGTCTTGAGGATGGCGATCATCTCCACGCTCATAATTCCTACCATCACCTTCGTCATCCCCAACTACCTGCTGATGTCCAGGCTGGGGCTCGTGGATCACTACCTATCCGTCGTGTTGCTATGGGGGATCACTAGCGTGCCTGGGACGATCTTCCTGCTCAGCGCAACCATGCAGGGCATACCGAACGAGGTGCTTGAGGCGGCGAAGGTCGATGGTGCCGGCTTCCTGCAGACTATAACACGATTGGTGGTACCGCTCAGCGTGCCGGGCATCATCACAGTGCTTATATTCAACTGCACTGGCTGGTGGAACGACCTACTCTTGCCGCTGATATTCCTGCAGTCAGATAGCAAGATGACCATCACGGTCGCCGTGGCCACCATAGTTGGGAGGTACAGCAGCGACTACCCGCTGCTGATCACCGGCCTGCTGCTGGCGTCGGTCCCCCCGATGGTCATCTACATCTTGCTGCAGCGTTACATCAGGCAGGGGCTGGTGATAGGATCCATCAAATAGGAGAAAATAGGAGATGAGGCAGGTAGACGTCCGCATAGACCTAACGACCCTTTACCAGGAGATAGATGGCTTCGGTGTCAACATCAACCCAGTCTCCCACTGGCGAGAGGGTAGACTGACGCCGGTGCTGGACATGCTGGTGGACGACTTGGGTGCCAGCCTCTTCCCACCGATTGGATAGATCCCACAGGTCAGACCGGCAAACGCGCGCTTGCACAGGACAGCTACGAGAAGGCCTACACGTCGCCAGCCTTCAGCGACGCTTGGGAGACGGCCCGCTACCTGGCGCACAAGGGCGCTACGATCCTCCTGAACGTAAGTGGCAGGACACCTAGCTGGATGTGCGACGAGTACGGCAACCTCACAGATGTCGAGGCATACTGTGAACTACTGGTGTCGCTGGTAGACTGGGCTTGCAACAGGGAGGAGCTGCCTATAAGTCTCTTTGGCCCCTTTAACGAGACGGACCTCGGCCTCCCAGAGGGCCCCAGTACTAGCCCAAAGACCGTGGCGGAGGCGACATCGCTCCTAGCTGCCAAGCTAAGGGATGTGGACCTGGGACATATTAAGCTCGTGGTGGCCGATCAAGGTAAGTACGACCTCGATTACCTTCAGGCCATAGCTCGGACGCCGACCGCGTAGGATGCGGTCGGCGTGGCTGGCATGCACTGCTACTCCGATATACAGCTGGACGCGGTGGCGAGCTTCATCCAGGCCCAGGGCCTGCCGTGGAGGTACTGGTTGACCGAGTACGGGGATCTGGACCAGACTGGGGATAGGGAGTGGGAGGTGGCAGTTGCCTCCACTCGCCGCCTCCTACGAGGGCTTCAAGACGGCGTGCAGGCAGGGCTGGTGTGGGATGCCTACGACAACTACCACCGCCACGACGAGGCTTGGAGCATCTACGGGCTGCTGCGCACCGCCATGGGCAGGTACCTGCCCAAGAAGAGATACTACGCTGCCAAACAGGTCTACAGGTTCGTGCGCCCGGGGTCTCGCAGGGTGGCAACACACGTAGGTCATCCAGACCTAACCTGCCTGGCGTTCGTCAGCAAGGAAGACCTCACCCTGGTCGGCCTGAACGAGACGCGGGAGCACATATCGTTATGCCTCGAGGTCGAGGGCGCCGATGCCCCATCAACGCCCTGTGGGCGCTGCTTGGCCTTGGTGACCACCAGGGAGCTGAACTGCGAGACGCTGTACGAGTTCCCCTTCTCCCGGCAGCTGCGGCTGCACGTGCTGCCTGAGAGCATCTTCACTGTCACCTCCTGTGCCATATGAGGAAGCACTACCAGTAGTGCTTCCTCATATGGCCTCGTGCTCCGGCATGGCCAGGATCTCCTCGACCAGCCTCACAGCCTGCTCTTCGGATCGGGTCCATGGATCCATGAGCACCAGCTGGCGCAACATCTCTAGGCTACCGGTCTCATAGGCCGTAAGCTCCGTGTTGACCGGAGCCACCCGGTCGCGAGTTATGTGGTCGACGACGGGGCCTGGGAGGCCCTGGGTGGGCACGGGCTCCACGCCCCGCCTGCTGACGAGCAGTGGCACTTCCACGGCGAAATCCGTTGGTATACCCGGCACGAATTGGTGGGTGTTGGGCACGTTGCCTATGAGCACCCTGGGCACGTCAAAATATAGCGACTCCATCATCGGTACCATGACCTCGCCCGAATGTTGGGGAGGGAAGTGCTCAGTTAGCTTGGCGTCGGGGTTATTCGCCAGCAGGGACATCTGCCGGACCTTGCTCTCTCCCCATTGGAAATGGCGCTGCCACCAAGCTGCCGGATCCTCCCGCCAGCGCCTCTCGGTATCATCGCTTGTGTGGTACCACCAAGGCCAGGCTCCCCCTCCCGGGGTGCACGTGTCCCCTATAGGGAACACCCCGAACCTGCGGTAGAGGTCGACGGCCTTGGGCCCCAGATCATCGCTCCAGCCACAGGTCTCCCAATAGGTGGGAGCTTCCTGCGCTATCCAGTCCTCAAGGAGGGGGAACACGTCTCGACCTTCGTGATAGATATGCGTCAGCCAGACGTGGTGGTTCACTCCGGGCACCTGGAAGGTCAGCTTGTCCCTGTCAAGGTGGAGCACATCCGCCAAGTGGTACACGCCGGAGAACCCGTGACAAAGGCCGACCAGCTTCAATCTGGGGTACTTGCGTGCCAGGTAGGTTACGCCCGCGAGGACTGGATTGGACACCAGCAAGCACCAGGCGTTGGGACAGAGGTCCAGGATATCTTCCGCCAACTCTTCGAAAAGCCTTAGCTGGTAGAAGTTGATCCAGAAGGCCTCGTCGTGCATCACATGGAGGCTGCCTCCAAAGCGGTAGCCTAGCTTGCGGGCGATCTCCCAGCCCGCGCGCAACCTGTGATGTCCAGCGGCCAGCGCGGTGTTCACCACGAAGTCCGCATCTGCGAGCGCCTGCCTGCGATCCGTGGTCTTCTCCAGTTGTAGCTGCGTGCCCACCTCCGCAGCGTACCTTCGGCAGAGGCTGTGCACCGTATCCAATCTTTCTTGATCAATATCCATGAACACGACAGTGCTACCGCTCAACCTGGGGGTCAAGCAGAGGTCGCGTATGAGGCTGAGGGAGAACACAGCACTACCCGCTCCTATGATAGTTATTCTCAGCGCCATCTCTCTCTCCTTCCGAGTATTCTTCTTATGATCTACCCACCACCGGCTCGACTATGCCCGGATAGTCCTCCGGAGCAAGCCTCAGGAAATCGAAATCGCAGCCCTCATCCGCCTGCAGGACGTGCTGCACGTAGAGCGAGGGGTACCCGCGCCGGTATCTAGGAGGAGGGGGCCTCCATTCCCGCCTGCGACGCTCCATCTCCTCGTCATCCAACAGCACAGACAGGCGGCGCGAGGAGACATCTATCTCGACTACGTCTCCGTCTCTCAGCAGCCCTAGTGGTCCACCTACCGCGGCCTCGGGACAGGCGTGCAACACTATCGTGCCCGAGCTGGTGCCGCTCATGCGCGCGTCGCTGATGCGCAGCATGTCCTTTATACCCCTCGATAGTATCTTGCGCGGTATGGGAATGGCCCCCCACTCGGGCATGCCTGGCCCACCGACCGGACCGGCATTACGTAGCACGAGCACGGAGGAGGGAGTTACTGGTAGGTTAGGATCATCTATCCTCTGGAGCATGTCCTCATAGCTCTCGAAGACCAGTGCAGGTCCAGTGTGTCGTAGCAGATCGGGCGACGCCGTACTGGTACGTAGGATAGCTCCCCTTGGTACGAGGTTACCATGGAGCACCGCTATACTGCCATCCTCATAGCGAGCAGATGCCAACGACCTAATAGTGTCTCCCTGCGGCTCTGGAGCTGACTCTAGGTTCTTGCCCAGAGTCTCACCGGTGACCGTCAGACAGTCCAACGAGAGCATGTGTTGGAGCTCGCGCATTAGCGCTGGCACTCCGCCCGCAGCATCAAAGTCGTCCATCAGCTTCTCGCCAGACGGCTCCACATCCACTAGCATTGGGATCCTACGAGCCACACTATCGAAATCTGCAACTTCCAGGTCGATCCCCAGCCTGCCAGCCAATGCTAGGAGGTGGATCACCGCGTTCGTGGAGCCACCTATCGCCGAGTAGACGATCAATGCGTTCTCGAAAGCCTCCCGGGTCATGATGTCCGAGGGTTTTATCTGCCTTTTGACCAGATTCACGATCGCAAAGCCGCTCTTCTCGGCAGCCGCAAGCCTTCTGGCATCCACCGCTGGGATGGTGGAGGTACCAGGTAACATCATGCCCAGCGCCTCGGACAGCACAGCCATCGTAGATGCGGTCCCCATAGTATTGCAGGTACCGATGCTGGCCGAGTAGCGTGCTTCCAGCTCCTCGGAACTCGAACCGTCCACCTGACCGAGCCTGTACTTATCCATGTACTCCCACAGGGCAACCCCAGATCCTAGCCTGTGCCCTCGCCAGCAGCCAGGGGTCTTAGGACCAGCGCATACCTGAATCGCCGGAAGGTTAGCGCTCGCAGCCGCCATCAGCTGAGCTGGTATGGTCTTGTCACAGCCTCCAAGCAGTACCACGCCATCTATCGGGTAGGACCTCAGGATCTCCTCGACCTCCATGGCTAGTAGGTTCCTGTAGAGCATGGCTGTGGGCTTCATCAGCTCCTCGCCCAAAGACATGGAGTTAAACTCCAGGGGGACCCCTCCAGCAGCTATCACTCCCCTCTTGACGGCTGCAGCCACTGCTCGTAATCCCAGATTGCAGTTGTTCAGCTCGCTCCAGGTGTTGGCGATGCCTATTATGGGCTTACCCTGAAAGAATTCTGGAGTCATCCCCAAAGTACGCAATACTGATCGGTGCTGTAGTCCTAACTCCCCCCGCACAGCAAACCAACGTTGGCTTCTTAGGCTCACTTCCCTCTCCATCCTGCGTGCTTGCATATTTGTATACAATTATACAAATATGCAGAAGGAATATCTACTGTTTGCCCGCGCAACAAGCGCTCGTGTGGGGCCTGAATTCAGCGGTCGTCACCCCGAGGACCTCGATGTCACGCAGAGCTACCTGCGCCCGATATACAGCAGGATCGTTGCGGGTCTTGTATTTATGTAAATCGGGCAGCTCGCAGGAGTGCTGTGGGATTGACCCCAATCGGCACGTACCCTAGAGCTGCCAAGGCGTGGCCGGGGCGAAAGCTGGTCGCGTGGGTTCACGTGCGACTTCATGAGGATGATAGTCCTCGGCTAGATCCCAGGGCTTGGCCCGTCGTGTCGGTATCTGGTTTGTTGCCTACCTAAGATGGTGATGTTTGACCTCGTGCCTGCTGACAAGCCCGAAGTCGTCAGCAGGCAACCACGACATGCCGAACGGCCTCTCTTCGTCCGGGAGCTCCTTCGTTGTAGACGCTACAATCCTTTCCTCCAGGAGGTGTTATCCACGGGCGGCCAATGGTGGGTGCTGCGGCAACTATGCTGTTAGGTTTGCAGGGGCCTCCGAGATACCCACGTGAGGGCGCGATCGTGTCGGAGTTTCACACAGTAGCCGCCAGAGGCTACAATAGTCTTATTCATCATCCAAGTACTGGTGGTTTGGCTATCTCCGAAGAACTCTGGATGTCTACAGAGGTACCATGACGGGTGAGATGGGTGCTACAAGATTAGCTGCAGCGACTAGAGGAACATACGTTTCGTTCATCGTCAACGGTTTTGCTATAGCTAGCTGGGCTGCCCGCATCCCACAGGTAAGGGATCACTTCCACCTACGACCTGTGCAGCTTGGGCTGGTGTTGCTAGCTATTTCCCTGGGAACGTTCGTCACCCTCCCGTTGTCAGGTATGATCGTGCACCGATTTACCTCTAGGGCTACTGTGATCTTCATGAGCTTGCTAGCAGGAGCGGCACTAATTATCGTGTCTGCTGGCTATCTGGTAGGCCTGGTGCCCATGGTAGCGGGGTTGGTCCTCTTCGGTGTGGCTGTGGGAGCCTGGGATCCGGCTCAGAACGTGCAGGGTGCGGTCGTGGAGAGGCGACTGGGACGCGCTATCATGCCTCGCTTTCACGCCGCGTTCAGCGTGGGCACAGTCATAGGAGCCCTGGCTGGAGTAGCTGCGGTAGCCTTGAGCGTTCCTGTCCCCGTACACCTCTTGCTCGTTGCTGTCGTGGTGGGCATGGTGGTCCCCATCGAGGCTAGGCATTTCCTCCAGGATATCGAGGAAGAGCCCAGTGTGCTCGATGGGGGGGCTGGCAGTCCTCTCGGGCGATGGCTCGAGCCTCGAACGCTCGCTATCGGTATGTTCGTGCTGGCCTTCGCGTTCACCGAGGGCGTGGGCACGGACTGGATTGCTGTGTCCCTGATCGATGGGTACGGGGCTCCCGCAGTTGTGGGCACCCTGGCCTACTCTGTCTTTCTAGCCGGTATGACGAACGCGCGCTGGTTCGGGGGGCTGCTCCTGGATCGCTACGGGCGGGTGGCCACGGTCAGGATCCTCGCCGTGGTGGCTATCGTTGGTGTGCTGTTGTGCGTGTCAAAGATCCACATCGGACTGGCTGTGTTCGGAGCCCTGTTATGGGGAGTGGGAGCTTCTCTGGGGTTCCCCACGGGCATGAGCGCGGCTGCAGACGAGCCGGCCGCAGCCGCAGGCAGAGTCAGCGTCGTGGCATCAGTGGGGTACCTGGCTTTCCTGGGAGGGCCCCCTACTATAGGCTTTCTGGGAGAACATCTCACGATATTGGGAGCTCTCGTGGCCGTCGTAGTTATGCTGGCAGCATCTATGTTGCTATCCGGTGCCCTTGCCCCAACCCCTTCTGACACCACAAAAGTTGTATTTCAGCACCCCGTCGACACGCCCTAGGGGTTGGCTCACACGTACGGCCATCCCGTGCTAATAACTGATGCCTTGGTGGAAGCTCACGCTTACCGGACTCCCCATGCGACATGACTCTAGCACGGCGTGTACTACCTCTACCTGCCGAAGACCGTCCAGGTGATTGGGCAGTGGTCCGTTGCCTCGCCAGGATACGGGCTCGTAGGTGTCTTCTGCAACGGCATCCAGGATGTATCTGACCAGCGCCATCAGGTCTCCCTCTCTAAAGTCCTCGCTTGCCAATGCCAACTCAGAGCCCTCTCCGGCCTCCAACCTCAGCTCTATGCCCTTGCTAGCCAGCTCTTGTTGGTACCTCTGGACTTCCTCCAAACGCGCTCCAGACAGTCGTACCCGCCAGATAGCTCTACACCCCTCTCCCGGCAGCTTGTGGTAGATCAAGGTCCCGTTGGTCCCTGTAAGGCAGAGCTCGAACTGTACCTGCCTGCCCAACCTCTTGACCCAGCTCCCGACCATCCTGGCGGTGACGCCTCCCTCCCAAGTGGCCAGCACATCGTAGAGGTCTGGGGTATATCGCAGCACTCGCTGCTGCTTCACCGCGTACACCACATCTGCTTCCCGTGGCGAGAGGTACCAGCGTAGCAGATCCACCACATGGCTCAACAGGAAGTGAGCTGGAGAGGAGCTACTAGCCCAATCTCTGGATCTGTCTCCCCACAGGCCAAGGGGCACGCTGATGTCGTCCTCCAGCGCCACCTCCACATGTACCACTTCCCCCAATAGCCCGCTCTCCACCAGCCTCTTGGTAGCTATATCCAAGGGTGATGCCCTGTTGGCGTAGTTCACGAACAGCTTAGGACCGTGCAACTCCACAGCCCTGTATATGGTGGCGGCATCCTCCAATGTGGTGGTCAGAGGCTTCTCCACGATAACATGCTTTACACCCGCCTCCACCGCCGCCAGCACGGGCCCGGTGTGCTGGGCGTCCGGAGTGGCTATGATCAACAGATCCAAAGGCATCTCCTCCAACATTCGCTGGTAGTCGGTGAAGGCCCTGGCCCCCACTCGTGCCGCGACCGGCTGCACTACGTCTCCCCGCACGTCACAGACGGCCACCACCTCCGTGCGAGGATCCACCTCCAACAACTCAAGATACCTTCTCCCTAGTATACCCAGGCCCACGATACCCACCGCTAGCACCAGTCATCACCTCGAAGTTAGCTAGAAGCAATATGAAGCATCAGGACCTGAGGTGTCAACACAGGTCCTGCAGAAGACTTAGCTGATTCGGCCTTGCGCTTCACATGTTCTGCCCTTCCAGTTACCATACTAGCTATAACGTTCGCGAAATCTGGAGGAGATGTCATGGGAGTGGAGGAGATTTATCTGATCCACCACAGCCATACAGATGTGGGATACACGCACGATCAGCCCATCGTATGGGAGTTGCACATCAGGTTCTTGGAGAGGGCTCTGGAGCTGTGCGAGGAATGGAAGGGCAGCGACGAGCCCCACGCCTTCAGGTGGACGGTAGAGAACACCGGCGTGCTGTTGCGGTGGCTTGAGCAGGCCTCGGACGAGCAGGTCGACAGGTTCCTGCAGTTGGTGCGAGCGGGAAACATCGAGGTGACGGCTATGCCCTACAATATCACCCCCCTCTACGACACCGACGAGCTCGTCGAGGGACTATTGCCCTTGCGACGCCTGCGGGAGCTGGGCATCCCTATCAAGTGTGCCATGCAGTCGGATGTCAATGGCCAGAACTGGCCGTTGGTGGACGTGCTATTGGAGGCTGGCATAGAGGCCTTCTCGATGGCCACCAACATCCACTTCGGGGGCTCACCCCTGCAGTGGCCCAACGCCTTCTGGTGGCGGGGTCCGAGCGGCAGGAGCATCCTGGCGTGGAACGGCTGGGATTACGGCTTCGCACATGAGGCCGGAATAGACCGTAGCCTTAGGGATCTACGAGATGTGTGGTGGCCAAGGATAGACGCCTGGTTGCGCGAGAGGGAGTACCCCCTGCCCGCACTCATGCTCCAACTCTATGATGCCTTCGGGGACAATGGACCTCCCAGTCCTACCGTCAGCCAGTTCGTTGCCAGGTGGAATCAGGAGGTGGGACATCCCGTGCTTAGGTTGGCATTGCCCTCCCAATGGTGGATGGAGGTTGCCAAGCACTCAGAGCTGCTGCCCACGTACGAGGGAGATTGGACAGACTACTGGAACTTTGGATGCGGCTCTTCTGCAAGAGAAACCGCCATTAACAGGGAGTCCAGGTCGAGGTTGCGGGCTGCCGATGCTGCCATGGCTCCTTTGGAGAATCCTCCCAAGAGGTGGTGGTCTCTGCGAGGGGAGGCTTGGAGGGCGGTGATGCTCTGGGACGAGCACACCTGGGGAGCAGATATCAGCGTGCGCCATCCCCAATCCGCAGACACAATCTCCCAGTGGCATCACAAAGCCCATCACGCCTACCAGGCTCGCAGTCTCTCGCTGTTGTTGGCCAGGGATGCCGTGGCCGAGCTCGCTCGTAAGGTTGCCAGAGACCAGGAGGATCTACTGTTGCTGTTCAACCCCTTGTCTTGGCCTAGGAAAGTGAGCGGCCCTCTCATGGGAACTCACCTCATGGCCAGGGGGAGGCCCGACGATCCCACCGCCGCTCGCCACTGGGCGGACAGGAACCTCCCTGACCAACAGGTAGTGCTCACCGGCCAAGTGGAGGTGCCTGCCTACGGCTACACGCTGGTGTCCGGTCGGCTGCTGAGTACCGAGTCGCCGGAGCAGACCTCAGAGGCGGTGGTGGAGACAGCAAGCCACAGGGTGGAGCTCGATCTCGACCGTGGAGGCATTCGCTCTTGGCAAGTCACTGGAGGGGGGCGTGAGATCGTCGACCAGCGCTCTTCCATGACGTTGGGTGGGTGGATACACGAGGTCCCCCTTATACCCCCAGAGCACAGTACCAACCCCCGCAGGGCGTTGTGGGCGCCTGTGGAGCGCAGGCTAGGGCTGGACAGAGGTTGGCAGCGTGGTTGGCGTGCAAAGCGCTCCGGGCCTGCGAAGTTGCTGGGGCACGAGGTGAGACGTTGGCCATCTGGAGTGATGGTTACCCAACGCTGGATGACTCCCTATGGAGGCGAATTGGTCTGGAGGCTATGGGTGCCGGAGTGGGAGGACTGGATCGAGCTAGCTGCCTACTGGGAGATGGGTATGGGGAGCGATCCCGAGGCCACGTACCTAGCGTTTCCCCTAGGGCTGACACATCCCATAGCCAGGGTCGACTTGGGGGGACAGGCAATAGAAGTAGATAGCATGCAGCTGCCTAGAGCATGCAGGGACTACTATACGGTTCAGGGTTGGGTGGACGTTGCTGGAGACGGGCATGGGGTGACGATAGCTTGTCCCGATGCTCCCATGGTCCAGCTGGGAGGCTTCACGTTCGCTAAGGATCAACAGAGGGTAGAGCTGGAGACTCCACTGGTGCTTGGGTGGGTAACCAACAACTACTGGGAGACCAACTTCCGCGCCCATCAGCCCGGACTTGTGGGGAGCAGATACAGGCTGATGCCCTATGAAGGGAGCTTCAATGAAGCTAGGGCACACATGTTTGGGTTGGAAACCTCCTGTCAGCTGCTGGCGCAGCCGCTGCGGGAGCCCACCGCGGGCACACTGCCAAGCTCGGGCACCTTCCTGCAGCTACCATCCCCTCCAGTGACCCCATTGCGCATTTGGAGGGATGAAGATAACTTGATGATAAGGCTGCACAACGCCTCCGACTCCCCACAAGAGGCAATGCTGGAGCCGGGGTTGCTCGTTATCCTGGGAGCCTATAAGTGCGACCTGTGGGGGCAGCCTCAGCAGGAGCTGCCCGTGATCCAAGAAAGGGTATCACTCCAGCTGCCACCTAGAGCGCTGGCTACCCTATCTCTACAGGTAACGTGGGGATAGACACAAAGTAGTTACGCGGACTCAGAACCGATCAAGGTGCTGGGTCCGCGTTTTATATGACCGGGACGAACTACTAGCTTATATGTTATGTAAATTTAATAGCTGTGGCTGCTATGCTCAAAGACGAGCCTTTGGAGTCCACCGTCCTTCCCAGCGACCGATGCAGTACCGCCAGCTCCGTAAGCTAACTAGGAATAGTTAATATGTTGTAAAAATGATCTAAACGACCGCGATTCAATATGTTTCTTTGTTAAAATGATCACGCCTTGTCTCGATACTCATGATGTCTGAGACGCAGGAAGAAACGGCCGATCAAGGTTGAACAAGCAAGGAGGTTCTAGTGAGTCCAAAGAAGAGTTCGAAGGGCTTTACAGAGGAAGAGATCGCTGCCATGAAGGAGCTCGCCTTAGAAAGAAAGGCTCCCGAGAAGGTGACGGGTGAAGAAGCGGTACTAGCTAAGATCGCGGAGATGCCAGAGCCGGATCGTACCATGGCCCAGCGGATCCACGCCATTATCAGAAGCACAGCTCCGATCCTTGAGCCCAGGACCTGGTACGGTATGCCCGCATACTCCAAGAACGGTAAGGTGCTATGTTATTTCACGCCAGCTTCCAAGTTCAACAGCAGGTATGCTACTTTCGGCTTCAACGACGTAGCTAACCTAGATGAGGGACACATGTGGCCGACAGCCTTTGCCCTAAAGGAGCTGACCGACGCTGAGGAGCAAAGGATTGCTGAGCTTATCAAGAGGGCCATCAGCTAGACGAGCCAAGCGCGCTTATAAAGCACCGCAAAGCCTAGAGCACCCAGGGCAGCAGGGTTCTACACAGGCATCTTCCCAGGGGCTCGAATACTGGGCGTCAGCCTGGAGACACCGACGTGGTGACGTTCGAGCTGGCCGGGCAGGAGTTCCAAGCGATCAACGGTGGATTCTTGTTCAAGTTCAACCCCTCGGTATCCTTCTTCCTAAACTTCGATCCCTCCACTGACCCACAAGCTCAGGAGCATCTAGATGCTCTATGGGAGGCGCTAGCAGACGGTGGGTAGGTGCTGATGCCCTTGGACGAGTACCCATATAGCAAGCGCTATGGCTGGGTGCAGGACCGCTATGGTGTATCCTGGCAGCTGATCCCCCGAACCCAGAGGGCGATGCCAGGCCTTATATAGTGCCCTGCTTGCTGCCGACCGGCAGCTTGGCTGGCAGGCACGTAGGACAAAGATGCTTTCATGTTATGTCGATTCGTGCTATAATCCCTCTCACTTAGAGGTTCGTGGGGAGATACCACGACAAGGGGGTGTGCTATGCCAGCTTACGTAGTACTTCTCAGGTTTACCGAAGAGGGAAGAAGAGGGATCAGGGACTTATCTGGCTTGGATACCGCCAAGCAAGCCTGCCAGCAGATGGGAGTGCAGTGGAAGGGTTGGTACATGACCTTTGGCCAATATGACGCAGTGCTCATACTGGAGGCCCCGGATGACGAGACGATCGCGAGGCTAGCTCTAGCACAGGCCACGCAAGGTACCACAGTCAGCGAGACCCTGAGGGCCTTCACCGAGGAAGAGTTCCGAGAGCTGGTAGGTGCCATCACATCTTGAACCCTCAGTAGGCTGCCAAGTTACAGCTGGCCTCCGTGGACGGGTGCCCTGGGTAGAGCCCAGATGTGCCCAAGGGAGAGCTCTGCCTTGGGATCGAACTCTTCGCCTGCGACGTACCCCAGGATCTGGTCCAGCAGGTAGACGGCCTCTGGATGGCACGGGTAGTCCGAGAGCAAGCGCAGGGTGGTCACGAAGAATTTACCTTTGCCCACCCGTGCTTCTATCATGTAGGCTAGCTTGCGGGCCCTATGCCAGTTGTCGATGACCTCCACGATCGGTTCCAGCTCCTGGGGCAACGACTCCAGCCCGAAGGCCTTGGCCCCCTCCACTAGGTGGTACCACTGCCAATCGGAGTGCCCCTCGTGGGGGAATTTGCGCATCAGGGGGTGGTCGGCCACGACTATGCCCATGGTAGTATTGGGCTGCGTTGGGAACCACAGGTACGTCCAGAAGAGAGATTCGAATCCTGTGGGGATCGCATCCTGTAGGTGGTCGTTCTCAGCAAGGTACAGGAGCGTGGCGCCGTTGTACATCTCCTCCACGTAGCGGACGTTGATCCTATCGGTGACGATGACCCCGGAGTGTTCTTGACGATGGGATATGGGCTCGAGTTGCTCGTAGTAGTCCGCAAGCCACTCTAGGCCGGGACTTAGACGTATCTTGGGACCTGTCCGCTGGGTGCGATGTGTGGGGAACACCCAAAAGTCCCACGAGTTGCTGACAGCAAAGTTGGAGGTCTTCAGGGTGGCCTGCAGCGTGAGCTTCCTAGGGCCGCCTTGCAGCTGCAAGGAGATTGTGCCTAACCTAGACAACGTGCCGGCAGGTACGTCCCCCACCGGCATCTGCCCAGCTGCGATTACCTCTTCCCCCGCAGCTAGGCGCCACAGCAGGTCGCCCGAGAGGTCTCCCCTCCCGTAGTGCGATACCATCAGCTCTGCTTGCAGCCAAGCGCCGTCGATGAAAGTGCGCCGAGGACAGGCACACAATAGCACGGTTTCAGCATTGAACTGCCGGAATTCCTCGGCGCTGAGATGCCCCTTAGGTTCCCAGAACACGTCCAACACGCCGTTGAGGGCGGTGCCCTGCCCGGGGAAGTCGGTGAGGTTGAGCATCTGTAGGCCGCATAGCTCGGGAGTCCTACGTATGCGCTCGAACTGCTCCTTGATACATATCGCCTGCAGATCGGCCGATGCTCGGTAGTAGGTCTCGGCCTTGTGAAGCAAGCCCTTAGATCGCAGGCTCTCTGCTGCCTGCAGCTCCCAGGAAGGCTCTATGACCCCAGTGTACATGGTGGCGCTGTCGAGCCGGGTGTACATGTCCATCTGGGTGTGCTCATGGGCTATGACAGGTAGCCTGCCCCCCGAGGAGCGAGCTGACCATGTGGTGGTGCTATCGGGAGAGGTACCTCGGAAGGACCGATAGGAGTTGATGTCGGTCTCACGCTCCGGCTCCTCCGGCAGGTGGCCGAAGCCGCTCTGGTCGAGGTAAAGCCTGGAAGGATCCAACTGCCTGCCCACCCTCACCAGCTCGTTGAGGAAGGGACTGTGTCTCTGGCTGGAGCCATGGGGTGACCTCTGGAGCAGCTCGTTGCCCATGCAGTGAATCACCAACGATGGGTGCCTCTGAAGGTGTAGCACGACTCGTTCTAGCTCCCGCCTGAGGAAGTCGCCGGCTCCCTCTAGGTAGCGGGGGTCGTTGCAGTTACCCCAGTTGGGCAGCTCATTCTGCACGAGCATCCCTACTTCGTCAGCGGCATCGTAGAAGGCATCGGATGGAGTCCAAGAGTGCAGCCTGACGTGGTTGAAGCCGTACTCCTTAGCGCGGCGAAATTGGTTTAGATATATCTCCTTGTCCTCGGGCGGATAGCCCGTGAGCGGGAATATACAGCAGTCCACGTAGCCCCTTAAGTACAGCGGCTCGCCGTTGAGGTACAACTGCTTGCCCCTTGCCTCAAGGCTGCGTAGGCCGAAGCGGGTGTGCACGGCATCTGCTCCCAGATCGGTCTCTAGCCGTATCTCTAGGTCGTACAAGAAAGGGTCGCGGTCGGACCACAGCTTGGCATCGGGGCCGAGTTGCAGCTGTAGCTCCACCCAGGACCCGCCAGCAGTTACCTCTACAGGCGACTCCGAGCGTGCGACCTCCTTCCCCTCAGCGGAAGCGCTCATCGACATCCTGCCCCGGGAGGGCCGCCGCG
>JBHORE010000176.1:0-2758 GCA_042408415.1 Thermobaculum sp. | reverse complement strand
TTGAGAGTCTTGACGACCTTTTGTACCTTAGAGTGTGTGAAGAAGATAATGTTGTAGAGGTAATGCTTGCTGTTCCCGAACAAAACCTAGACCAACTGCTATCTAAGCCGAGATCTATCACCTCTGGCTGTGGTGGGGGGGTGTCCTTTACTATCCTCGATAAGTGCAGCACACCAATAAGTCAAAGCAAATTGAGGCCGGAAGATGTAATCAGTGTAATGCATAATCTACATCTCGCTTCGGAAACTTACCGTGAGACAGGAGGTATACATACTTGTGCCTTGTCTCAGGAAGATGACTTACTAGTAGTTGCTGAGGATGTTGGCAGGCATAACGCTGTTGACAAAATAGTCGGTGAAGCCTTGTGGAAAGGAATTGAGGTAAGGGATAAATGGCTTATCTCAAGCGGGAGGATCTCATCTGAGATGGCCCTCAAAGCGGCTCGATTGGGCTGCCCTGTTATTATATCTCACACATCACCGACTTCCCTAGCTATAGAAGTGTGTAATAGGATAGGCATAACCCTAATAGGTTATGCTAGGGGTAATAAGTTCAATATCTATTCTGGTTTCGATAATCTAGTTTTGGAAGAAAAGTACTTGGAGAAGAGAGGGTCAGTTGGTTAGATACACACGTGAAGAAGTTGAGAATATCTTAGTAAAGCATAGATTAGCTGGGGCTGGATTAGCACATTCGCGTGAGAATAATATCGATCATATATATAAGCTTGTGAGAGGTGAGCCAGGAGTTACATTAGGTATAGAACTGATACATCAGGCTTTGCATAAAGGGAAGCTGAATCCTCAAAATGTATTGGATACAATAGCTTCATGGACTGGTTGCCCAACGGATATGGAGCATTTATCTGGCCAAGGGTATATAGCTCCATCTTCTACGTACAAGGCTCTGCTGTCTGCAAGTACAGCCATAAGGCAAGCTATTGAGATGAAGTCTACTTTCATATTTGCTACCGGGCATCCGGCTAATATGTTGAGTCTTTATTCGAAGCTTGCCGACTACGTGAGCCAGCGAGGTTGTAGGATCATTGACGTCATTCCCGAGAATATATCTTATGATGGCCTGAAATTATCGTTACTTAATGGTGTTTATGTTGCTTCTGTGAATGATAATCCTGTACATACCCATGACTACCACCTAATGGAAGAGCTCTTATCCAAGGTAGATATTCCGGACATGGCGATCGCCGATCATGGATTTGCCGGTGGAGCAGTTAACCATGGCATAGAGACGATATGTGTAATGGATACCAATGATCCAGGAGTTGCGGTAGCAGAAAAACTGGGGGCACCAATGATAGTTGTACCTTTCAACGATAGTGCTCCATCTGCTGATGTTGATGCCGTTTTCCCAATAATAATCAGCATGATAGAAGCCTCGGAGCAGTAACATTGTCTATAAGATATGGACGATACGAAGTCAAGCGTAAGATAGGGGCTGGGGGAGTAGCTACTGTCTATCTTGCTACAGATACACTGTTGGGCCGCTCTGTCGCTATCAAGGTTTTGAATCCTGATGTGGACCCTGGACTCAAGCGCAGATTCTTAAGTGAAGCTCGTGCTGTGGCTGTGCTGAATCATCCTAACGTAGTTGATGTCTACGATGTGGGCGAAGAAGATGGTACACCTTTCATTGTCATGGAATATGTTGATGGTCAAAGCTTAAAGGAGTTTATAAAGAACCAGGGGAGACTGTCATTAGAAAGGGCGAAAGCTATAGTTTCGCAAGTTGCTGATGCTCTTTCCTATGCGCACAAGAATAAGATAATACACTGTGACGTTAAGCCTCAGAACATACTCATTAGTAAAGATGGAAGGGCTAAGCTAGTTGACTTTGGCATCGCTCAGGCCCACATAGATAATACTCAGGCTAGTTCAGCCAGGGCATATGGTACCCCGCTATATATGGCACCCGAACAGCTAGTTGGAGACAAGGTTGACGAGCGTACCGATATATACAGTCTAGGGCTTGTGCTTTGGGAATGTATTACTGGTACTCCTCCCCAGAGATCACAAGTTTGGGAACCTGTTCACTTAGATCAGGCTAAAGTTAAGGTGCCTCCTGAGATTTTAAGAATAATCAAGAAGGCTACATCGCAGTTACCGGAAGATAGGTATCAGAGCATAGATGCGTTTCTTAGGGATTTACATAGTCTGTCTCCTCGCTCGACAACGGCTTTCTCGGAAGAGAGCACTGTAACGATTCCAACCGGCTTTGTACCAAAGAAGGGAATCACTAATAGACGAAGAATACGAGCTCTCCCCATTGCCTTGGTGATGGTAATGCTAATATTAGCGATTACTGTATGGAGATGGCCCGATGTCTACTCTGTAGGAAGAGGATTAGGCCCCGGAACCTTAACCACATCAGACGCTAAGGTAACTGTACCTTCGTTCGTAGGAATGAGTCTGAGGTCAGCAAGGCAGCTTGCTCAACAGAGTGATGTTCAATTACGCGTCAGGTATGAAGATGGGAGAACAGGATCAGTAGTCGTATCTCAGTCACCCTCTCCAGGAGAAAAAGTCGACAAAGGGAGCTATGTTACCGTAGTTATCTCATCTCGGAAAGGCGCTAGCGAAAATGCTCCATCTGGAAGCCCTACACCTAATATAGAGCCTGTGCCTGGCAAGATATTCGGGCAGCTACTAGCTACAAACAACGTTCATGTCAAGACGACAGTCGATGGGGATACAAATGAGTTTGATTTACTCCCTGGTGAGTATCGACAGATAGAGGCTAA
>JBHORE010000008.1:5000-32811 GCA_042408415.1 Thermobaculum sp. | reverse complement strand
GCTTTTCACTCTAATTGCTGCTCTTACGAGATTCTGGGATCTGGGTAGTCGTGCCCTTCATCACGATGAGAGCCTGCATGCATATTTCTCTTGGTTGTACTATAAAGGTTTCGGGTATGTCCATGACCCCATGATGCATGGTCCTTTCCTGTTTCATACCAACGCGATTATATATACCCTGTTTGGAGACTCGGACTATACAGCTAGAATCGTCCCCGCTCTATTTGGTACAATCTTAGTTCCTATCCCAGTTATTCTCCGTGATCTAATTGGTAGAAGAACTGCTTTGTTAGCTTCTTTTTTGCTTCTGATATCTCCAGAGATGCTCTATTATTCGAGGTTTATACGTAATGATATCTATGGAGCCCTCTGGGGATTGTTGATGTTTGCAGGCTTGATCAGATGGGTTGCATCCCGCAACCCATTATGGATGCATATTGCATGGATAAGTTGGGTTTTCTTATTCTGTGCCAAAGAGATAAGTTTTATTATCATATTTATATTTGCTTCTTTTATCTATCTGTATCTTCTGCTGGTGCATAGTAAGAAGGCCCTGATTTGGAACTTAGCGGTCCCTATAGCATGGTTATTAACGATTAAAGCTCTTCCCGAAATGCTGAACTGGGCACCACTGCCGGCTATACCTTTTGATCACCCTACTTTCTCTCAGTGCTTAGACTATGCTTTTGGTATGATATCCAGCCCCCAAGTACAGCTATTAGCTTTGTTCTTGATAGTTTGGCTTGGGATCTTATTTGTGATATTGAGGAGAGATGGATTTTGGAAGAGTTTAGTTTATATCAGGAAAGGTTATGTTAGCAGTGATCCATTATCCGAAGCTATAGCATTCATGCCTCATCCTGGTAAGCAGCTTGCAGTGATGATTGGATCTTTTATGGTAATAGCAGTGCCTCTTTATACCAGCCTCTACACAAATGTGCTAGGTGGCTTGCTAAGTGGATCCTTTGGGCAGCTGTTCTATTGGCTAGCGCAGCATGAGGAACGTCGGGGTGGACAACCATGGTTCTATTACGCTGTAATGCAGCCTCTATATGAGCCTGTTCCTACTCTCTTTGGGCTAATAGGAATACTTTATGGCGTGTTCTGGTTGACTAGAAAAGTTTATAAGAAGGACTCTCACATTGACCTGCCTTTCTTCACTTATATGTTTCTCGTGTATTGGGCAATTATGAGCTTTGCAATCTATAGCTGGGCTGGAGAGAAGATGCCCTGGCTTTCTCTTCACATAACCTTGCCTTTTCTCCTGTTGGCATCCGTGGTTGTTTCTCATCTTTTATCGAACGTTGGAATTCTAGTTAAAAAGGGGCAGCTAGGAAGATTACTGCTACCGATATCGGTACTGCTTATCATAGCTATGTGGACTTTCATTCAGATGGCTAGCTGGACCAAAAGGGTGGTTGATTCCGCTAATCAGGTCTCAATTCCAGGTTATAACCCGAACATCACTGGTATCTCGCCTCTGTATATAGGTCTTACAGCAACAATAATAGTCTTGATTATCTCCCTTTGGTTCTTGAGATTTAGAACCACGATGACGGTTCTAACTATTGTTGTACTATCATTATGTGTTATCTACACTATCAGATCTGCCATACAGGCTTCGTATATCTATGGTGATATACCCAGAGAGATGCTTATATATGTACAGACTACTCCTAGAGTTCCCAATCTAATCAAAGCGTTTGAATATGTTTCCGAGAAGATCAACGGCACCCCCGAAAGTGCTAGTATTATCTACGATTCCGAGGTATCCTGGCCCTTTGTTTGGTACCTTAGAAACTTTCCAAATGCTAGCTATGAACCTCAGGGACCAACTTCTGCTCCAAAGAATGCGCAATTCGTTATAGTAGGCGTTGCTAATCAAAACAAAGTTGAGCCTTATATGAAAGGCTATGCCTCTTTTGTCTATCCAATGCGTTGGTGGTTTCCAGAGAGCATGTATAGAGATCTAGCACCTGAAACTAGTGGTAAAGACTCGTTTGTCCATCAGCTGTGTTCTATCGCCAATAGCCTATGGAAACTACGTGAGCCGGAGAGACAAGCAAAGCTATGGCGTTACTACATATATCGCGAACCTGATGGCACCTTAGATTCTTTCGATATGGTAGTTTACGTTCGCAATGATTTACTGCCTCTATTCAACCAGGGGAGAACGCAGTAGGATGCGTTCTCTGCTCAAGACTCTTAAGGACGTTAGTCTATTTACCCTTTCAGGTAGGTATCTTCTTGTCTTAGTACTAGCCTTTACGTTTCTTGTAGCTTTACTATTGCGTCTTATGTCCCTGGTTAGGGTTTCGCTCTCGTCTTTTGAGATTCAGTATGCTTTGGCAGCACTAAACTTGCTTAGGGAAGGGCAAGTAAGTGATATTTCTCTTGCTCCTGCTCAGGTCCAGCTGCTAGCCTTATTGTTGTTTATCTTTGGTAAGTCGGATTACTCAGTCAGAGCCTTGAGTTTGCTGCTTAGTATAGCGGCTATTGGATCATTGACGGCATACCTCTACTCCTATCGTAGATATAGCTTTCCTACTTTGTCTTTCATACTTTCAATATCTCTGTTTCCATCTTGGGCGGCTCTAAGTTCTTTCGCACTGCCTGAGAGCTCAGCTATTTTTCTTACTCTCTCGATTTTGCCCTGGTTAATAAGCGCCAGGTCATTGGTAGTTATGGTAGTTATGCTCTTTGCCATTGGATTTGTATTCGGCCTGGGTATTACTGGTATCTGTTTGAGTATTTTCCTCTTGTCTTTGGCTCTCTATCGTACATGGCGATTAGGTTGGACACACTTTACGATAGCTTGCTTATTTGTTTCTTGGTTATTGGGAGTAATTTTTACCCTAAGTTATGGATTTACAAAGCTTCCTGCTCTCGAATATATCTTCGAAGGGGGATATATTTCTGATCCTTTGGGCAGCCCGGTGAGGATATTTGTTTATATGATAACCTCTGCGCCCTTCTTCGTTTTGATCCTTGCTACATGTTTGGTAGCCTATCTGTATCTCAAGCATTATAGAAACCTGCATGTAGAGATCTATATGTTTTTATCTCTGTTGGCTATCCTGATGCTTGGGACCCTGCTAGTTCTACTATTGGATTTCCCAGTCTACATAATATTGATGCTGTCTACCTTTATTGGATGCTGGTTCTTTACATTAGCTCTGACTCGACTTCTGCAAGGTAGGGTCTTGATGGTGACTTTACTAGCAGTTTTCTTGTTTGTAGCCGCTATCAGCTCTTTGACGCCTTGGTCACATCGTGCTCTTGCTCTAACGGGTGAAGGCTATGCTGAAGTAGGATTTACTTCTCAGGTTGTCTCATCAGCTTTTGAGAGAGTCGTTAAAGTATCAAAAGAGGTCTATCGACTAGATCGTACTGTCAGTGAACCTGAAGGTGGCAGAGCTATGATCGTCGGGGTATCACAAGAATTGGCCTACGGAGCTAGATGGTATCTAAGTGATCTAAGAAGGGTAAACGTTGGAAAGGTGGTGCCATCAGACGAGGCTTATGTCACAACTAGCTCAGGTTTGCTTCCAAGAAAGGGTTACATCGTAGAGACTATTAGAGACACTACTAGTTGGGGAAACCAGTATCCACAAAACGTCCTGATAGCTTGGAGGCAGGATATTTGGAGACAAATCAGAAGTAGGTGATAAACACTAATGTCAGAGTTATCTGGGATGAATAAGAATTATAGATATCTGTTTTCATGGAAGAGCTGGTTTACATTTTTGGTAAGTCTCGTTTTTCTGTGGCTAGCGTTCAGGAGTGTTGATGTAAGACAGATACCATCGATATTAAGTAATACTCGCTATCCAGAGCTTTTGGCAGCGATAGCTGTGTACTTCTTAGGAGTACTAATCAGAGCGTTCAGGTGGGGATTGCTATTGTCTCCATACAAGAGATGCTCGATCAAACATCTCTTTTCTTCACTTACCGTAGGATACATGGGTAACGATGTATTACCTGCTAGGGCTGGGGAGTTCGTACGGGTTTACCTACTGTCTAAATTTGAAGGGGTTTCCAAGAGTCTCTCGCTTGGGACAATACTTATTGAGAGGTTTATGGATGCCATTGTGATGTTGGCAATTGCCTTCGGTGCCAGTTTCTTGGTATCAATTTCAAGAGATGCTGTCCATGTAATGTTGATTGTAGCTTTGCTGCTCTTGGTGGCAATACTGTTTCTTATAACTATCGCTTATTTCCCCTATAGCACCACCACATTCATTAGCCGCATGTTCCCTATTAGGGGTTTTGACAGGATCAGGGAGATCTGTACAAGGTTCATATCAGGTGTGAAAATTCTTCGCAGTCCTAGGATAGTATTTTGGGGACTTATTTTATCATCAGTCTCATGGATGATCGAGGGGATAACTTACTGGCTGGTGGCAAAATCCATCGACTTCGATATTAGTTTTTCTTACGTATTACTAACTCTAGCTGTTGCAAATCTTTTCACTCTCATACCTGCAGCTCCAGGCTATATAGGTACCTTTGAGGCGGGGGTGTTGTTAGCATTAGGATCGGTCTCATTTCTTTCTAAAGAAGCTATACTGGGATATGCTTTTCTCCTGCATGTGGTCTTGGTAGTTCCAGTAATTCTATTTGGTACCTTATTATGGTTTCTGCTTGGTGTTAGGTTGAGTGTTGTATCTAGCCTCGCTACAGGCAAAGATGCGATTATAGATCTTTCTGGAGGGAAATAAATTTGGACAACCCTTTTCATGCCCTAATACTAGGAATTGTACAAGGGCTTACTGAATTCATTCCTGTGAGTAGCTCTGCTCACTTAATCTTAGTACCTTGGATGTTAGGTTGGGGAGGACCAGGGCTCGCCTTCAATGTAGCACTACAGGTAGGAACGTTAGTAGCGGTATTTATATATTTCTGGAAGGATCTTTTCGGGATAGCACATGGTAGTATCAGAAGTGTCGTCTCTGGTTTCAAAAGGGATACAGAATCAATAAGAATGTTGCTTTTGCTTGCGATCGGCTCTATCCCTGCCGCAGTTATCGGCTACATTTTCGAAAACCCTATAGATAACTTTTTCCATTCTGGAACCAGAAGCACTACCAGCTTGTTAGCTATAGTAGCTGGGCTGGTCATTGTAGGTCTTATCTTAATCTGGGCAGATTCAAGGGGCTACGGAAAGAAGCAGATTTGCCATGTGAGTATGAGTGACGCTTTTCTCATAGGTATTGCCCAGTCATTAGCCCTTATGCCCGGAGTGTCTAGGTCTGGCATTACTATTACAGCGGCTTTGCTACTGGGATTTGCCAGGTCCGATGCTGCTAGATTCTCCTTCCTGCTATCTGTGCCAGTTATATTAGGTGCAGGCTTGCTCGAATTTGTGAAACTTCTGGGGGAAGGCATACCAGAAGGGGAGGTAGTTACCTTCCTTATAGGGATGGCATCCTCTGCGGTTGTCGGTTATCTTAGTATTGCATTCTTGATCGACTATTTGAAAAAACACTCAATAAAGGTGTTTGCCTTCTATAGAATTGCGCTTGCCTCAGTTATATTGCTGCTTTTACTATTAGGAAGGTAAAAATATTTCCAGCGGGTTTATCAGCTAGGTAATGCAAAGAGATATACCAGAGGTAGTTATAAAAAGATTGCCAATTTACTATCGCTCCTTACAGCAGATGGCTCAGCTGGGAAAAGATGTAGTTTCTTCTCAGGAGTTAGCTAAATCTGCTGGTGTTACTGCTACTCAAGTTAGACGGGATCTTTCTTATTTTGGAGAGTTCGGTAAGCAGGGAAAGGGATATAGTGTAGAACTGCTGTTATCCGAGCTCCGACGGATTTTGAACTTGGATAGGGACTGGGATGTAGTGTTAGTCGGCGCCGGTTCGCTAGGTAGGGCTGTTACTAGATATCCGAGGCTGACGCAACACGGCTTCCGTATCAGACATGTGTATGATCATAATCCCAATAGGATAAATACTAGGTTAAATGGCTTGGTAGTTGAGGACGTAAGTTTAATGCCTGAACAGATTTCTCGAGAGGATATACGCATTGCCATAATTGCAGTGCCTCCATCATCTGCTCAGGAAGTAGCTGATGAGTTGGTAAGATCTGGAATCAAAGCTATTCTGAACTACGCACCAGCTACCATACAAGTGCCCGATGATGTTAGGGTTTATGATATAGATCCTGTAGCCGCAATGCAGAGTCTGACATACTACTTAGAGCCCTATGAGTCGAGAAGGAAAAGAAAGCTACCGTCAGCTAGTGACAGGATCGATGTAAGTAGTTAGCCCTAGTGCTAGTCTTGCGTCTGCTACAACGAAGAGACTACCACATACAATTACCACATCAACATAGTCCAAGCTTTTTGCTAAATCTAAGGCTTCCTGCACTGTAGATCTAACTTGATGCTTTATACCTAAGCTGGAAGCGATTTGACTTAGTGTCTCGGGAGGTACCGCTCTTGGGTGGATAGACTTACATATTATCAGTTCTTCTTCTCTCAGCTGTTCTAACATACCATGAAAGTCGTGCCCAAACCCAGCCCCGAAGACATATATGCATCTCTTATTCGACAACAATTCTTTAACTGTGTTCTTTAGCTTTCCTACTGATTCTGGATTGTGAGCCCCATCCAGGATTATTAGTGGTGTTCCCGGCACAACCTCGAACCGTCCAGGCCACTTCACGTTGCGCAAGCCTTCTATTAGAGCCGTGAGGTTAATAGCTAGCGCGGCATCTTGTGACAGGAACCACGCAGTGGTGATAGCTGTGAGCGCATTATCTATTTGGTATCTACCTATAAGGGGTATTGTGAAGCTTTGGCTATCTAGGGTCTGGTTATGTAGACATAGATTCGTGTGCAAGGTGAAACTTTGCCTAGATAAGCCTTCGGTTTGTATATTTCTAGCCTCTATTAACTCGTCTACTATGAAGGCCTGAGAGTGGTTATCAAGGGCCTTTTGCTTCAGAACTTCCATAGCTTCCTGGTATTGTGGAGCTATAACTACAGGGACTTGTGGTTTTATTATGCCGGCCTTTTCGGCTGCAATTTTGGCTAGTGTGTCTCCCAATACTTCAGTATGGTCGAGGCTTATAGCAGTTATAACCGAAACTTTAGGGGTGATCACGTTGGTAGAATCCAGCCTCCCCCCAAGTCCCACCTCTATTACACCCCAGTCTATATTTTCCTCTTCAAACAACTTAAATGCCAAGGCTGTTGTGACCTCATAAGTGGTTACTTTTCTATCTTTTGCAAGCTTGTCAGCTACAGGTTTTATTTTATTAAGTACAGTTATAAACGTGTCTTCATCGATGGGCTGAGCATTGATTTGATAACGCTCTCTATGAGTATGCAGATGAGGAGATGTATATGTGCCTACCTTATACCCTGATGATATAAGTACCGAGGAGATCATGGCGGAAGTTGATCCCTTGCCTTTGGTCCCTGCTATATGCACTAGGTTTAGCTTTTCATGAGGATTTCCTACAGCTTCAAGCAAGAGCCTAACGTTTTCTAAGTGCATCCCCTCGGGAGATCTAGGCTTGTTCCTCTCATAATCAGCAAAGCTATAAATATAACGGAGTGCATCTGCATATGAATTGATAGTCATAAACTGCTACCCTAACAACTTCTGATAAACTACGATATAGCCGGATACCATCTGATCTGCAGAGAACCTTTGGTTGACCCATTCTCTGCACTTCTTTCTATCGATAGATTTAACCTTATCTATGGCCTCTATTGCTTCGTTCAAGGTGTTGACCACAAATCCCGTCTCTCCGTGCCTGACGACTTCAGGAACTGAGCCCCGGTTGTTACCTATTACTGGACAGCCAGTTGCCATAGCTTCAGCCATGGTTAGTCCAAATGCCTCCTCGTATTCCACTAGGTGAAGCAAAGCGTAGGCTTTGTTCATGAGGTGATTTCGGTTAATAGGATCAACAGGTCCTATGTATATTATATTTCTGCCATCTATATAGCGGCTGATTTCTTTCTCATAATATTCCTCATTAGCTTTAGGTATTATGCCGGCTATAATTAATCTTCTTCCAGTTGCGAGCGAAACCTTTATAGCATTGTGGATTCCTTTATCGGGAGATAATCTTCCAACAAATAACAGGTAATCCTCTGGAGTAGTTGGTTCTGGTGCCGATGATATGTCTATACCATTGTATACAGTGGCTATATAATTTAATTCGGGGCAAATCCTTCTTTCGGCGTTGGATATTGAAACATACGGATGATCTCTATATCTGGCATAGATAATCCTGCTATCAGGCTCAGCTGCTGATCCATGAAGGGTAGTCAGCACTGGAATCGGAGAGAGCTTGGATAAGACAGTGCCATATACTCCTATATTGTTGTGTAGGATATCGAAGTTTTTAGCTTTTTCGTAAGCATTCACTATATGGAGAGTCTCATAAACTCTAGGGGGTAATGAACTATCTTCTTCTAAAGGTCTTGGGACTACGCTCTCGAGTTTGGCGCTCGTTACCGAGTCAGCAGTAGCAAAAAGGGTTACATCGTAACCTCGATTAACTAGTCCCTCAGCTAAGAGATAGGTTACATTTTCCCACCCTCCATACTTCCTGGGAGGAATTCTCCAAGCAACAGGTCCTAGTATTCCTATGCGCACGTTTGCCAGTCACCTCCGTGAAGAAGATGATAACAAACTTTAACACTCTCTAGTTAGGTATTGTCCTGGTTGCTAAGGTGTTAGTGTATGCCTTGCCAAGTCTGAGGAGGCCTTAATATGAGTAAGATACAAGTGAATACAGCTCAGATAGGGATTATAAGCGGAATAAGGCAAGATCAAACAGATTTTGCCTTGGAGGGTGGCAGGGATAGACCAGCTAGAATCTTGCGTTCAAGGGGTAAACTTTGGATACTGACTCAGCCTGCTTGTCCTAGTGTTGGTGCAACTACAGCTGCCAAGCTTGTGATGGAGACGGTCGAAGAGTCCTACTACACAAGTAACTCCCCTACTATTACTGGTGCGCTAGAGGAAGCGATAAACCAGGCTAATAGGCTCATGTATGAGTACAATTCAGGAGCACCGATACATAAGCAAGCTTATCTTGGAATAAGCTGTATCGTGCTACATGACCAAGAGGTTTACGTCGCGCAAGTTCAGCCTGCTGCTGTTCTCGTTATACATGGTGGCAAAGTAAGTTTCTTTCCTCCTGATGGGATTCTGCCGGAAGAAGAACTTACTCCTTTGGGACTTGAACAGCGTGCCGAGGTTGAACTGCACAGAAGTAGTTTCAGGCAAGGCGATACTGTAGTAGCACTTTCTACCGATCTGGCCTCCGCTTTATATGAGTCTACTAAGGAAGAATTTTTGTATGACGACTACGAGGCTGTTATTGACAAGTTGTTTATGCTTTCTATCGAGAAGTCTATATTGGATGGACATGCTTTAGTAATCGAATTCCCGGATTCGCCCAACAGAAGACCCCTATCTAATATGCCATCTTGGCAAGGTGTGTCTACCTGGGTGCAAAACAAACTAAAGATAGATGGGCGTTTAGTTCACAAGGATCATAAAGATAAACATGCTCCGAACATGGATGACCAGAGTTGGCCTATACCGTTAGTGCGTATTAATAATTCCCATCGCTTTTGGACTAATGCAAGGAGAACTATAAGCCATAGATTTCAGAGTCGAGCTCTACTTGCAAGAACAGCTTCTATTATTGGGATAGTACTAATATTTGCCCTAGCTATGGCACTTGGTGCCCGAGCATTTGAGGGATTCCAAAGAGTTAACAAGGTTGAGAACCTATTGTCCAAGGCCCAGGAGGAAATTTCTGCAGCTCATAATGCATCTCTACAGGAAGCTGTGCGGCATCTTCAGAATGCTCAAAGCTTGGTAGCGGATGCCGAGAAGATAGATCCTTCCAGTACAAAGATAGGTGTTGTCCGTGCTGCTATACAGTCAAATTGGGAAAAGGTTCGTAAGATAAAGCATCTCAAGAGTCTAAAGTTATTAGGAACCGTACCGGGACTAAGATCCTCTGCAGATGCCAAGATTATACTGCTTGATAATAAGGTTGTGGTCCTGAATAAGGATAGTGGGCGTGTCTATATCAAGAATATAACTGGGGGTGGCCCAGGGTTTATCTCTCCTTCACGTTCAATAAGATTTGTCGGGATTTCTTGGCGAGAGGGTGGACTGCTTATTCTAGATAGAACAGGAAGACTATTTGATTATGATTTCACGTCAGGAAGATGGACTCAAACGCGTTTAGGAGGGAATTGGGATTGGGATAAGGTTACCGGCTTTGATACCTATGGGACTAGGGCTTATGTGTCGCTTAAGGGGTTCAACGGGATTCTAGAATATGATGTCCGTAATCCTGGTGCCGCCTCTATAATCAGGGGCAATAGGAAAGGCGTTACATTCAGCTCATCTAGTATTGGCGCTGATGGCAATGTGTGGGCTTTGATTCCGAAGGATGGTAGCCTCATACAGATAACTGACGGTAAGATCAACAAGAAGCTCTGGATAGAGGCTAGCCCTCCCGTGTTGGCACCTTTTGGTATTGTCGCCTTGGACACCAATCAGCATTTATACTTTCTAGATGAGGGGCGAGATAGAATCTTAGAAATGTCTGCTGATGGTCAGCTGGTTGCTCAATTGATTCCGGATTTACCTGGTAAAGTAACTGGTAATATATCTGCAGTCTTTGTTGACGAAGCTAATGCAAAGTTGATTCTGCTTGCTGGCAATAAGCTATACTATGGCAAGCTACCATCTAATAGTTAGAGCCCTAAAATTGCAAAGCCTTGGGGGGTAAATGGCCGAAAACTTGAGGTTCCTAATAGACCTGGATGGTGTAATTTACAGAGGTAATACCTTGCTTCCAGGCTCAAAGGAATTCTTAGAGAATATTGGTTCTGCAGGATACTCTTATGCTTTGGTTACCAATAACTCTACTAAAACTCCTAAACAGGTAGCTGATAAACTACGTGGGTTAGGTATATGTGTAGATGAGAATAGGATAGTTACCTCTGCAGTTGCCACTGCTAAATGGCTTCGTAAGCAAGCCCCTTCTGGTGCGCGAGTGATGGTTGTGGGGGCAGCAGGGCTCTTTGAAGCTATCTTTACTCCTGAAAACCGCTTCGTGCCAGATTGGGATAATCCTGAATGGGTAGTGGCCGGCACGGATTTTGACATAACGTATAACAAGTTGAAGATGGCCTGTTTGGCGATTCAGAAGGGCGCAAATTTTGTGGCTACGAATTTGGATACTACTTATCCATCAGAAGAAGGGCTTATTCCTGGTGCCGGGGCACTACTCAGCGTAATAACAGCTGTGACGGGTAGGAAACCAATAGTCATTGGAAAACCAGAGCCCAACCTTTATAGGATAGCTTTGGATTTTCTTCCCCCTGATGGGGAGGTAATCGTCATAGGTGACCGTCTTGATACGGATATAGAGGCAGGTAAAAGACTGGGATTTACTACTGTCTTAGTGCTCACGGGCGTGTCGACACAAAAAGACATAACAATATCTACTTGTAAACCTGACTATGTCTTCAACACACTATATGATCTGTTGCAATCTCTGCTAGAGGGAAGCTTCCCTGCTAACTAGTGGTGACTGGAATTCTGGAGCTCTCTATAAGCTTTGGCTTCCTGCACTATCTGGTCCGTCAGATGGGGAGGTACCTCCTCATAATGCGAAAATTCCATCGTGAAGGTCCCTCTCCCCTGTGTTATCGATCTCAACTGACTGCTATATTTCTGCATCTCAGCTAGTGGTGCCTGAGCTCTAATTATGGTAAAACCAGCACCTGAGGGATCCATCCCCTCCACCCTGGCACGGCGGCTGTTGAGGTCGCTCATTACGTCTCCTACGAATTGGTCCGGTACGTATATGGATACCTCCATGATAGGTTCCAGTAAGACTGGCTTGGCCTCGCTCATTCCCTTCTTGAAAGCCTGCGATGCTGCCAGCTTGAAGGCCATTTCCGAAGAATCCACCGAGTGATAGCTACCATCGGTTAAGGTAACCTTCACGTTAACCACAGGATAACCAGCTATGATTCCTTCCTGCATGGCCTCTTGTACACCCTTTTCCACCGCTGGGAAGTACTGTTTGGGGACAGCTCCACCTACTACCGTAGATTGAAACTCAAATTCTGAATTTGGATTGGGTTCGATCTGGAGTATAACGTGACCGTATTGTCCATGACCTCCAGTCTGCTTCTTATGCTTGTATTCAGCTCTAGCTGGAGCTGTGATAGTCTCCCTGTAAGGTACCCTTGGTATACCTATCTCGACTTCTACGCCGAATTTACGCTTCATTCTTTCTGCCATCAGCTCTATATGAGATTCTCCCATACCGCTTACTAAAGTCTCCCCTGTTTGGGGATCTCTGCTAACATGAAGGGTGGGATCTTCCTCAAGCATTCTCTGTAGCGCGCTGCCCATCTTATCGAGGTCAGCCTTTGTCTTAGGTCTGATAGAAGCAGTATAAATGGGGTGTGGAAATTCTATCTTGGGAAGCTGTATCGGCTTGGACTGGCTAGTTAGTGTATCACCAGTTAGGGTCTCTGCTAACTTTGCAACTGCCCCTATATCTCCAGCTTCTACTCTATCTGTAGGCTTTTGTTCCTTACCTCTCACGAAGAACAGCTGCCCTATACGCTCTTCTTTACCTGTTCTTGGGTTAAATACGTGCGTATCGCTCCTAATAGTACCGCTGTAGACCCTGAAGTAGCTAAGTTTACCTACAAATGGATCAGCTATGGTCTTGAAGACAAGTGCTGCTAGGTCTCCTGAAGATTGTGGTTGTAGGTTTACCTCCTTACCATCCTGTAATGCCTTGCAAGGTTGCATATCTGGAGATGGCAAGAAGTCGACGACGAAGTCAAGTATCTGACTAGCTCCGATTACGTGAAGGGCCGATACTGGAACTATTGGAAATATTGAACATGATAATATTCCAGCTCTCAAACCATTCGTAATCTCGTCTGCTGACAGCGATTCTCCTTCAAGGTACTTCATTGTAAGGTCATCGCTGGTTTCAGCTATCCTTTCTATTAGGTCATCTCTATACCTTTCGAAACTCTCCCTTATTTCTGGCGGTACGTCTACCTCTTGGAACTCAGCAGTATCGATCTTATAAATATATGCTTTCTCTGTAAGAATACTAGCTATGCCTTTGAACTCCTGCTCTCTGCCTATGGGCACGAATAGGGGGGTAGCAGCTGATCCCCATTGGCTTCTAGTCTGCTCGACTACTTGATCGAAGTCGCTGTTCTCGCGGTCCATTTTGTTGACTACAATGACTCTGGGCAGTCCTAGGGAGGACGCTGCGGACCACATAAGATCACTTCCCACCTCTATGCCAGTGTGTGCATCCACTAGTATCAACGCTGTATCAGCGACTCTTAGACCACATTGCATGTCACCTATGAATTCCGAATAACCAGGTGTATCTATTAGGTTTATCTTATGATCCCTGTATTCTATCGGTACTAGCGATAAGCTAATCGAAGAATGCCTCTTGATCTCATCTGGGTCGTAGTCGCTTATAGTATTACCTTCAAGAACTCTTCCGAGCCTCTTGGAATTGCCACTGGCAAATAGCAGAGCTTCTGCAAGAGAGGTTTTCCCCGTGCCTCCATGTGAGAATAGCCCTATGTTTCTGATTCTGCTTGTAGGATAAGCTCTCACACTCTCCTCCTTCCTGCTCTACATCCTTTTGTTGATGAGGATTATATAACGACTTTGAATATAGGTCGAATAATGGAGTTTCTAATATAATTTGAACTGATTCCCAAATTTAGTAAAGTATTAGGGTTATCGAGCGTGAAAGTTATAGTTGCCAGAAATGGTCTCCCGTTATGTGTTGATTGCCGCGTGGCAGATAATTTCTTCTCGCGCTTTATAGGGTTGATGGGAAAGAAGAGTTTGTCCGAGGGAATGGGATTGATGATTATGCCATGCAATAGCATTCACTGTTTCTTCATGCGATTTCCGATAGATGCCATGTTTCTGGATGAGAATAATCGTGTGCTGCGAATGTATAGCGAGCTCAAACCTTGGCGTGTGACCGGTATAGTCAGGAATGCCAGGAAGGTAATTGAACTGCCTGCAGGTACTCTGGTGCGCAGCGATGTTAGGGTAGGGGATGTAATTGTTTTCCAGGATTGATGATTACTTGGAGAAGTTATGGGATATTCTTTATCCTAAGCGCTGCGTACGTTGTGCATCATCTGGTGGTTGGGTTTGTGCCAGTTGCCTGGGTAGATGTATACGTGTGGATTCATTGACGATTGGGACTGTTCCTCACCTGACTGCAACCTATGCCGTCTACGCATACACCGATACCATTCGAGAGCTGGTGCATGAATTTAAGTATAGAGGAGTGTTCTCCATAGGTAAGTGGATGGCGCAGCAGATAGCTCCGCTTGTTTCCCAAGATAGCTATAGTGCTATCGTACCAGTGCCGATGCATCCTAAGAGAAGGCGCTATAGAGGATACAACCAATCCGAGGTTATAGGTAGATACCTATCTAGCTTTACGGGCATACCTATGAAAAGTGTGCTTAGTAGGGCTAGGGTTACCAACCCCCAATATATGCTCAATGGAGAAGAACGATGGCGCAACGTTCGAGATGCATTTGTAGCTAATGTGAGCCTGTCTGGAGATTTAGTGTTACTAGTTGATGATGTGCTAACTACTGGAGCGACGTTGAGTGAGTGTGCTAAGGTCTTACTAAGAGCTGGAGCTAGGGATGTTCATGGAGTAGTGTTCGCCTGTGCCTTACTTGAAAGCTCCAGCGCGGACATAACCTGCTAACTCTGCATCAAGCACCCATATACTAGCGCCTCCCCTTTGGATTTTAACACTTTGAGGCACATACCACTCGCTAACCTGTACTCCTAGGTTAGGCTCTTTTATCTCAGTTCTTTCGCTAGCATGATCTGCTATGATTTTGATTACCTTATCCACGGCTTCTGAGCTGCAGAGCGTTAGAATAGTAGCATTTCCCCTTCTCAAGAAACCACCTGAACTACTTATGAGGAGTGATGCGTACCCATCCCTATGAAGTGCATTGAGCACATTTTCACCATCATCCTTTTGGACTACTGTGATTACGAGCTTTTGATTTTTAGGATTATTTGCTGTCACTTGAGGTATCTCCTACTTCTCCCACGGGATTTGCCAGACGGATGTATCTGCGTACGCTATCCCTATTTCTAGGGTCATCAGCCAATCCCAGTATCGCTAGCAGCTCTTCCTCAGCCTTGCCGCTCTTTGCCTGCTCGATTCCAAACGTGTCTCTAAGCAGCTGGGGTGTTACCTGCTTATCTATCTCAGCGATCTTTGCAATCCTATGCAGTATAGCGTTCACTGATTGAGGTATTATAGGGAATAGAGTGTCACTTTCAATAGTATCTCTATATTGAATATAGGTTTGAGAGAACTCTTTATCGGCTTTTAGTGCTCTGTCTTTGTGTCTCCAACGGGGATCGCCATAGTTGATATATATAATCGGTTCTGATGGGTCGGACACATCCACATGTTGCTTCTTGAGTGCTAATAACTCGGTCCTGGTCAGTCCTAGTTTCAGCATCAGATACACCATTAGAAAGTACTTGTCACCTAATTTTCTAGCAGTAGCCAAAAGGCGTTTTTGCTCTTTGGGAAAGAGTGGGACCGGGGTTTTCAGATTAACCCTCTCAGGATAAAAAGGTGTTGTTGGATCGTCTATCTGTAGTCTGAGGTCATGTATGAGATACGCGTAGAATTCCCTAAGAGATGTTAGTCTTCTTTTTCTAGTGCTCTTTTTATGTGCTGAGTTTAGATAGATACCTATATCCCTTTCGTCTATCTGTCTAAGCGTCTTGTTCCCTATGATGTCTATTAGGACTGCCAGATCATTTGTATATGCATACACTGTGTTTTTGGGATGTCCACTAGACTCAAGATGTACCCTGAACCAGAACCGAGCGGTTTGAAGGTCACTTTCTGGAGTTATAGATCTCTTATCTAGTTTATTCCTGCGTTGTCTGCTTCCCAACGCAGGGCTTTCGACATCAAATAGGGACAGCTGTATGGGCAACGATTCTTGCTGTCCTTGGTTGCTCATACTTCTATCCTACTAACTCAGTCGCTATGATACAGGCACTTCAACGGTTTCATCCTCTAGCTGCGCCTCGTTTCGCCTGAGCTCTATTTCCCAGGATAATATGAGACCTGCCAAAGCAAGTAGAGCAGCAACGGTTATTCCACCTATAACAGCTAGGATGTTAACTATCAGCCTCATTCTCAACCCTCCATTGATATTTTCTGAGCGTATTATACTCATAAGGACATTAGAGATACAGCATGCTATTGGAGGTTCCAGGTTTACTATATAAGTATAGTTTTTCTAGGGTTGACAAGAACTCGAATGCTGACTTATACTACTAATGTCGACGCGGGATGGAGCAGCGGCAGCTCGTCGGGCTCATAACCCGAAGGTCGTGGGTTCGAATCCCACTCCCGCAACCAGTGGGGCCGAAAGGCCCCACCTTTTTGTCTAGGTGAGAGGCGAGGTAGCTCAGCGGTAGAGCAGGGGACTCATAAGCCCTTGGTCGTGAGTTCGAATCTCACCCTCGCCACCAACTCTTGATATATATCTCTATCCGGTATTCTACTTGTGACTGATCTTAATTCTTCCACTCCAGACTCTTTCCTGCATAACTTCCTATTAGCTAGCAAGGAACAATTGGAATACATTAGAGGACATAATTTAGTCCTCGGTTTAAGCGGTGGGGCTGATTCGATAGCGCTGTTCCATGTTCTTTATGAGCTTCGAAGTATCTTAGGGATAAATATCTCAGTAGCACACTTTGATCATAGGCTCAGGCCCGAGAGCTCAGACCAGGCAAATCAGCTAGCGGAGTACATAGAACAATTTGACGTAGATTTCTATCTAGGTAGTGCCGATGTGGCTGGAGCTGCATTGCAGGCTAAGGCTTCTATAGAGGATACAGCCCGTAAGTACAGGTACGACTTCTTGGCGGCTTGCGCCAGGAAGGAGAATGCCCTGGTTTGTGTTGCTCATAACCAACAGGATCAAGCCGAGACTTTTTTGCTCAATCTAGCTAGGGGGACTGGACTAGATGGACTTTGCGGTATGTTACCGATAGATAGGGTACCTGGTAACCCTGATGTAGAACTTGTCAGACCTTTCTTGGATATTGCTTATGAGGACATTAGAAGCTACTGTAGGTTAAAGTCCCTTCCAGTTATAGAAGACCCCAGCAACTTATCATTAGATTTCACAAGAAATAAGATTAGACACATTGTTTTGCCGGCCTTGAAGCAGGTAAATCAGGAGGTGGTGAAGCATATAGCTCTTACGACCAGTATCCTTCAGCAGGAGAAGCACCTTCTTGATAACCTTGCCATGGATTTTCTAGCTCAACATTCTGTTATTAGACATAACTTTATTTCTATTGAGCTTATGGCATTTATGAACGGTCCTAAGTCTTTGTTCATTCGCGCTCTCAAAAGGGCGTTATCTCAAGCCTTTGGATCCGACGAAGGTTTTGGTTCAAGGCATCTAGAAGCCATTTATCTCTTGGCCAGGGGCAAATCCGGGAATAGTATCAACTTGCCAGGGGGTATAAAGGCAATTAAGGTCCCGAAGGCTTTGATAATTTGGTCAGGAACATTGTCCATAGATGCAGTTTACTCACTTCCCTTGATGGCGGACGATTACAGACTATCTCCAAACTGGGGTTGGGAGGTAACCCCATCCACGGCACTGGTTCAACCACATGCCTGGCCTGGAAATAACCTTCACGAGCATGTTGTTTGTGATGTTAACAAGATAAGGTTAAGGCCAGCCAGAAGAAGTGATAAGTTTATTCCCCTTGGCATGAAATTTGAAAAAACTGTGGATGAGTTCCTACTTGATCGCAAAGTGCCTTATTTTATTAGGGAGCATGTACCTGTTATCGAGCAGGATGGAGAGATCATATGGTTGGTAGGCTGGAGGATAGATGATCGACATAAGATCTTGTATAATTATGAACCCTACGTTTGCATTAGATTTTACAGAAAGGGCAATTAGATGTAACACTTTTAGCAAGAGTAAATTCCCTAGTCTTTTTGTTCTGTAAAGTAAATTGACTGGTCTCTCACGCATCGCTATAATCGCTTGAGGGACCGGCTTCTAAGCCATAGAACCCTTAGAAATAAATATTGGAAGGAATATGAATATTGCCGGAGGCCCCTATGAACGATAGAAAGCTTTGGCGCAACAGCCTAGTATGGCTGGTTGCGGCAGTAGTTCTTCTCACTGTGTGGATGACTCTATTCTCGAATCGTCAATCCCGTATCCCTGAAGTACCAATTACTGAAGTTATTCAGGATGCTAAGGCAGGTAAGATAGAGTCTATCCAAGGCCAAGTGGATAGTAGCGACATTGTCGTCAGATACAATGATGGCGAGATAAAGAGATCTCGTACCCAGATACCCATTCAGGAGGCTTTGGATAGGAGCGGTGTTGACGAATCTAATATCAAGATAGATATTAAACCTGCTTCTTCTTGGAGCAACTGGTTAGGTGTACTTAGTTTTATATTGCCAACACTTTTCCTTATCGGAGTCTTCCTATTCTTTATGAGGCAGGCTCAGGGAACAAATAATCAGGCGCTCTCGTTTGGTAAGAGCCGTGCAAGGCTTTTCAATGGTAATAAGCCCACAGTGAAATTTGATGATGTAGCTGGGGTACAAGAAGCTAAGGAAGAGCTAGCTGAGATCGTAGAGTTCCTCAAGTATCCAGAAAAGTTTGCGGCCCTCGGTGCAAGGATCCCGAGAGGAGTGCTTTTGGTGGGTCCGCCTGGTACTGGGAAGACCCTACTAAGTCGGGCTGTTGCTGGAGAAGCTGGAGTGCCTTTCTTCAGTATATCAGGCTCGGAATTCGTGGAGATGTTTGTTGGTGTTGGTGCCTCAAGAGTGAGAGACCTTTTCGATCAAGCAAAGAGGAATGCTCCGTGTATCGTGTTCATCGATGAGATTGATGCTGTAGGTCGCCAGAGAGGAGCTGGCCTAGGTGGTAGTCATGATGAGCGTGAGCAGACTCTCAACCAGATATTGGTTGAGATGGATGGCTTCGATACCAACACTAATGTCATAGTTATAGCCGCAACTAACCGTCCGGATGTGCTTGATCCAGCTCTCCTTAGGCCTGGTAGATTTGATCGTCAGGTCGTGCTTGATCGTCCTGATATAAGGGGTAGGGAGGCTATACTAAGAGTTCATACTAGAGGCAAGCCAATAGATAAGGACGTATCTTTGCATGCTTTGGCTAAACAAACTACGGGCTTCTCTGGTGCCGATCTCGAGAACACCGTAAATGAAGCAGCAATTCTAGCTGCTAGAAGAAATCACAAGGTCATAACACGGCAAGATTTTGAAGATGCCATAGATAGAGTAGTTGCGGGACCTGAACGTAAGAGTAGGATAATTACCGAGCGTGAAAAGTGGGTTACGGCCTACCACGAGGCGGGTCACGCTTTGGTAGCCCGTATGCTTCCCAATATGGATCCGGTGCACAAGATAACCATAGTAGCGCGTGGTATGGCGGGAGGCTATACTAGAGTGCTGCCCACCGAAGACCGACATCTTATGACTAAGAGCCAATTCGAGGATACCCTCGCCTTTGCGATGGGAGGTAGAGTAGCTGAAGAACTGATATTCCACGAGATCAGCACAGGTGCTGAGAATGATATTCAGCAGGCTACTAATATAGCTCGCAAGATGGTTACTGAGTATGGAATGAGTGAGAAGTTGGGTCCAGTAGCCTTGGGACATAAGGAAGAGCTTATCTTCCTTGGCAGGGAGATAAGCGAGCAACGTAACTATAGCGATGAGATAGCACTGCAGATAGACCAGGAAATACGCAAGCTTATTGATGACGCCTATCAGAGAGCTAAGCAGATACTAACTGAGAACATGGATAAACTCATCGCGCTTGCTTCCCTGCTCGTGGAGAAGGAGACGCTGGATAACGAAGATATGGAGTCCCTGTTCGATACTCCAAGACCCCAGCCTAAGGTAGTGCCGATACCCCAGCTGGGCGGTAAGACTAAGGAAGTTAAGCCTCAGGAAGATGATAAGTTGAAAGGGTTGCCAGACTTATCTGGTGGCTTAGCCCCTGCATAGTAAGACAAGCTTTTTAGAGAGTGGGAGAGGTATCATTTTCCTTCTCCCACTCTTGTGTTATCTTTGCTTTGTTGATATAAGGAGGACAATATTTGCTACACGGTTTTGAGCAGTGGATAATCGAACTATTAAGGGCTCTAATGCAGTCATTGGGTTGGCTGGGCGTTGTAGTCGCTATGGCTATAGAAAGTGCTAATGTACCTCTCCCCTCTGAGGTAATAATGCCTCTAGCTGGGTGGATGCTGATAAAGGAGCAAAACCTTCCTCTATATTTTGTATTCATCGCTGGTTTTTGGGGAGCTGTCGGAAATACCGTAGGGTCACTAACGAACTACGCTTTAGGTATATGGGGAGGTAGGCCTTTTGTCGAGAAATATGGAAAATGGCTGCTTATAAGTAAAAGAGACCTTCACAGGGCTGAGAGTTGGTTTGATCGTTGGGGGGATAAAATCGCTTTCTTTAGTAGACTCCTACCGGTAGTTCGCACTTTCGTGAGCTTTCCGGCCGGTGTTGTGAGGATGCATCCAATCAGGTTTACTGTTTATACCTTTATGGGTTCATTCATATGGTGCACCTTTTTGGCTTGGTTAGGTTATATAACCGGTGAAAATTGGGAAGTTATAAGGGCTTATATGCGACCTTTCGACATTCCTATCCTTATAGCTCTATTTGTGCTTTTGCTGCTTTATATAAAGCATAAGTGGTCAGAATTCAGAGAGATTGATTTTAACAATTCTAGTTATACACCAGAAGGCGAGTAGAGGAGCCTGCAATGGCTAAGAAGAGGCGTTTACCTTTGGCCAGAATGTTATTGTCTTATAGACTTTTTAGATCTCAATCTAAGCGTGTTGGTGGCTTCGATATTCTTACGCTTCTTATAGCCCTCTGGGTAGCGTATAGAACCTATAAGGTGGAAAAGGAAGCTAGGGAAAGAGAGGAAAATACTAGAACTATTGCGGAGGTAATGGGTGGCTGAGGATTGCATCTTTTGTAAGATTGCAAATAAAGAGATATCGGCTGATGAGGTTTGGCGTGACCAAGATGTGGTTGCTTTCAGGGATATAAATCCCATGGCTCCTGTACATGTATTGGTTATTCCTGTATCTCATGTTACCTCTCTTGACCAACTGCAGGATCAATCACTAGCAGGCAAGCTTATCTTGACGGCATCAGAGCTGGCTCGAAAGCTAGATATCAATGATTCTGGTTATCGTGTTGTAATCAATACTGGACCAGAGGCGGGGCAAAGCGTCAATCACTTGCATCTGCATGTGCTTGGTGGACGCAGTATGAGTTGGCCTCCTGGCTGATATTGTTGGAGCTATTGACATATCCTCTCTCAGATGTTTATAATCACGCGTCCAACACGTTGGCCTGTAACGGCCGCGCGACTCCAGGACAGAAGGGGGGTGAAATGCGCGCATGGCCGAAGTTGTAGTAGGTGAGAACGAGAGCTTCGAGAGTGCTCTGCGCCGCTTCAACAAAAAAGTGCAGCAGGCAGGTATATTGTCTGAGGCGCGCAGACGAGAGCATTATGAGAAGCCAAGCGTGCGTCGGAAGCGCAAAGAAGCAGCTCGCAGACGCAAGATAGAAGCCAAGCTAAAGCAGCAGCAAAGTAGATAATTGGGAGGACGAGTGGTAGTTGAGTATCACCGAGAGGCTTAACAACGATCTTAAGGAAGCTTTGCGCTCAGGCGATGACAATCGCAAGAGTGTAATAAGGCTGCTGCTGGCTGCATTGAAGAACCAACAGATAGAAAACAGAGCTCCTCTGGATTACCAGCAGGAGCTCTCTGTCTTACAGCGAGAAGCTAAACGTAGAAAAGAGTCTATAGAGGAGTATGAGAGGTTAGGCCGATCCGATGTGGCGGAGAAAGAAAGGCGGGAGCTTGAGATCATACAGTCATATCTGCCTGCAGAGATGAGCGAAGAGGAGATAAGGCAGATCGTAGCTCAGGCTATCTCGACTACTGGTGCTCAATCTCCTAAGGATCTGGGTAAGGTAATGTCGATAGTTATGCCACAGGTTAGGGGTAGGGCAGACGGGAAGGTCGTAAGTAATTTGGCTAAAGAAATGCTTGAAAATTCTTGATTTTAAAAGTGTCTAGTAATAACCATAAATACTCTATTGATATCGCTGTAAGCTCCGATCAATTATCTCACTTTATCCCATATGTGAAAAGAGCGATATGTGTGGCTCTGAGGGAAGAAGAAGTTCCTGAGGGCTATTCTGTATCTGTTTTGTTGACTGATGATGATCAGATCGCAAAGCTCCATCTCGAGCATATGGGAATCGAGGGGCCTACTGACGTGATGTCCTGGCCGTCATCCGATTTTGATAGAGAGAACTTTCATTTTCTGGGTGATATAGTGGTCTCTTGTGAGACTGCGGAGGCACAAGCCAAGGATCAAGGACATCCTGTTGAGACTGAAGTAAGTGTGTTAGCGGTACATGGATTGCTTCACCTCTTAGGGTGGGATGATCAAACTCCACAAGAGAGAGAAGAGATGCAGAATCGTGTGGATTATATAGTATCTAAGGCTCTATCCACATTCACAAGCTCTGATAATCTGTCATCTTCTACATGACAGATAACTACGTACTAGGTGTAGTGCGCTCACAGTAGACCTTTCAGCTAGCGCATCAGTAGAGCTAGCATATACCTCGCTCTTAGCCAATTCATTGTTGTTGCTTAGGTCTATCACTCTTACCAAGCATTTCAAGCTACCGCTCTGTTCGATAGCTTTACTAGTTTCAAGAAGTAGGTCGGCTGGTATTTGTTGTTCGCTACCTACTACACCTCCAGCAAATATAGAGATTGTCCCTTGGGTTAGAATACTTCTTGATAACAGCCCCATACTGGCCCACTCATGAGTAGACAATGTCTTCTTGGCGTCGGAAAGCAGCTTACATACTAATTGTGGCAAATCAACATCGTCTTCTGCCCAAATATATCCTTGAAGGATAATCCTGATCTTAGAAACTACATCCTCAGCTAGTTTCTCTGCCTCTTCTTGTGTATCTCCAATCGATCTGACAACAACATGAACACCATCGGCCCTTGCATAAGTCCCTAGAAGTGGGTTACTAGAACTAAATAATGTTCCCAGCATGTCCGCTACTGTGGACTCTCCAAGCCCGAAAGTCTTTATGGTCCTTGTAACTATATGTTGTCGAGATATGTTTCTTAGCCTAGGCTCTACTTCATGCTCCCATAGGGCATACATCTCCCTAGGCACCCCGGGTAGCAGCACGATGACCTTATTATCCTTCTCTACCCACCATCCAGGCGCAGTTCCCCATTTGTTGTCGAGTGGACTTGCACTAGGTATGAGAGTGGCCTGTTTGATATTCATAGAGGGCATGTTTGAACCCCGACTTCTGAAGAAATCTCGCAGCTTTGACTCTAGATTTGGATCAATACTAAGTTCTTCCCCCAATAGTTGAGCCACAGCTTCCCTAGTCAGATCATCGGGAGTAGGACCTATTCCACCAGTACAGATAATAATGTCTGATCTGGAACAAGCTTGTGAGAGTGCGTCGACGATATCAGCTAGATTATCTCCAACTTGAGTGACCCTCTTAAGTTCTATGCCTAAGTTTACTAGTTTCCTTGCTATGTATGCTGCATTGGTATCTACTATTTCTCCTGCTAGAATCTCAGCACCTATAGATAATATGTCAGCCTTCATACTTTTGCCTTTCACTCCAACGGTCTCTGGTTAATTCCATATCGTAGTGCTTCACTGATATACCGCTACCTGTCCGTCGAAAGTATCCTCTAATATTCTCGTATTTATCTTCGGAAAAAACCTCGGAGAAGTATGGTGGTGGATACGAGCTCCAATGTTCACCAGTATATATAAAACCCACTTTTTCATAAACTCGCTGAGCTCTTCTATTGAAGGCAGCAACATCCAATCTAAGTACTTTGTATCCTAATACCTCAAAATAGTATCTGGCGAAGGTTTGCAATGCATCAGTTCCATAACCTTTGTCTAGCTTGTCACTACGAAGGTCTATCCCTAGTACTGCTGATTTCTTACCCCTATCTACCTGCCTTAGAAATAGTCTTCCAATGAGTTTGCCATCCTCGTCTGCAATAGCAAAAAGCATCATATCAGACCTTGAGGCACGTTCTATGTACCAAATATCCCTCTCGAGAGGACTCAATCGAGGAGGATTATAATCTTGGAATAGAGGATCGGCATGAGGAGGCCAGTTAACCCATTCATCAACATCAGCGCGGGTGAACTCACGAAGATATATTTTCTGGCCTCTAGCAATAAATGTTTCTGTATCCAAAGTTGTAATAGCCTTCTATTGTGTATTTGCCATTAGGCAACCCGACTTTAATATAGCAAGAAATATCCCAATTATTCCTTGACGTATACAGATCGACATTGTATATTAGTGTGTGGCAAGGGCCGCTAGCTCAATTGGTAGAGCAGCTGACTCTTAATCAGCGGGTTGTAGGTTCGAGTCCTACGCGGCTCACCAATGAAACTCTTATTTTCTAAGGGTTACAAGCACAGCTCCTGTATGAAAATCCTCTGCTGAGACTGTGGAATCTGCTTTGGCCCAAACTTTTGTTAGCTATCTTCCCCTGACAGCAGCTTACTGAGTCGTTCGGCTGCCGTCTTCTGCATCGTGGGCTGCATTTGGGAGTAGGTTTGCGACGTCAGCAAGATACCAGTGTGTCCCAGCCGCTCTTGGATCGTCTTGACGGGCACCGTCAGCTAAAAGCATCAAGCTGGCTGATACTTAATACAGATCATGAAAGGGAATACCCGACAGTCCTGCATTCTGGAGCACTAACTCGAAGTCTCGATGCACGTTCCGTGGGTCCAGGGACGTGCCCAGAGTAGTGCAGAAGATCAAGTCCAGATAGGCTAGTAGACGAGAGCTTTTGGCAAAAATCTTGGGAGCTCTCATCTTTTTTATATATAAACTCATCTCATAATGTGCCCCTTACCTCTTTTTGCTGTGTGCTATAATCTTGCAATCAGAGCCAAAATGGTACTTCGTGCACCCTATTTTTGCGGGTTAAGCTATGCAGCATGATGACTATCCTAAGCCCTCACTCACAGTAGACTTGGTAATGTTTCTTTGGGATGGTAATAAGCTATACATACCGCTTGTACAGAGACTAAACGACCCTTTCAAAGGGTATTGGGCGCTTCCGGGTGGATTCATGGAAATAGATGAGACATTACGAAATGCTGCGGCTCGTGAAGCACAGGAGGAGATAGGAGTTGTGCCTCGAGATCTTATAGAAGGGCCAGCCTTTGATGATCCTAATAGGGATCCCCGAGGAAGAGTAATAAGTATTCCATTTGCCTGTTTGTCGTTATTAGAAGAGGTTAGATTACAGGCTGGATCAGATGCTTCCAAGGTACAAATATTTGAGTTGCAATCTATTCCTGATGAGTTAGCATTTGATCACAGGGAGATTATCTCTACAATGTGTATTTATTCAATAGACGCTATTAGAAAGGGATTAATAAATCCTGAATGGCTTTCCAGCGAGGACAAAAACAAGATTATGTCACAGCTTCAGGAATGTGGAGGCAAGTCTCATGATGGAAAATAGTAGGACTAGTTCACCTGATAATGAGCGTTCAGCATTTCTAAGATGGCTGGATGAATGGGTTAGCTCTCTGCCTAAGCAGGAGATAGCCGATGTCCAGAATGTAGCGATAATGGTTGTAGATATGGTCAATGGTTTCTGCAAGACCGGTAACCTTGCTAGTGATAGAATAGGAGCTCTTATAGAGCCTATAAAGCAATCTTTATCTGATGCCTATAGCGCCGGCGTAAGGCGTTTTATAGTTGTCGAGGACACACACAAACAAGATGATAGGGAGTTTAGCGCTTTTCCGCCTCACTGTGTGAAGGGTTCTGGTGAGGAGGAGACAGTTGAAGAGATCAAGAGCTTGCCTTTCTCATCTGAGTTTATCTATGTTGATAAACCTACCTTGAGCCCAGCTATAGGTACTGGCATAGACGCCCAAATTACCAACTTTATCAATGAAGGCGTCAGCACCTTTGTAATTATGGGTGATTGTACTGATCTATGTGTCTACCAGTCGTCTGTTTTCTTGCGACTTTTTGCTAATTATCTACATGAGAGGCAAGTGGATGTTATAGTGCCGGCCAACTTGGTAGATACATATGACATAAGGGTCGAGGATGCAATGAAGGTAGGTGCCTTGCCTCATCCTGGTGATCTTATGCACCAACTATTCCTTTATCATATAGCTCTAGTTGGCTGTAAAGTCGTATCGACAGTTACTTGGGGGAAGTAGCTGTGAGTGTATTTGATCGTAAGCGTTTACCTGTTTCGACGTTTAAGCTTGATGTCGAACGCATGCGTCAGGGTTGGTATAGTGATAAGTATTTCTTGAATATAGTAGGATTATTGACCGCTCTGGCCGAGGATGGTTATCCAGTAGAGTGGAGCTCTCCTACTTCTATTGGGGCCACTAAGGGGCTTGGAGCCAATGAGATCGGCAACATAGAAGTCGAGATGCAGATATTTCATCGTAGGAAGCCTTATGCTGTCGTCGTGGGAGTAGATAAGGCGCTAGCTATATTAAAAGAGTGTACTGGGTACTATGATAAAAATGGTTGTTTTGTGAACACATTCGATAGATTGGAAGTAGAGGCCGTGCATGATGGCGAAATGGTGCCATATGAAGGAGATCCTTCCAATGTTGTGCCCGTAATGCGTATTAGAGGTAGATACAGGGATTTCGCTCTTTTGGAGACGCCTATAGTAGGTGTCCTTACTAGGGGATCTAGGGTCGCAACTAATGTCTATGAGACACTCAAGGCAGCTAATGGTAAAACAGTGCTCTTTTTCCCTGCGAGGTTCGATGCTCACGAAGTCCAAGCCGCTGATGGTTACGCGTACAGCATAGCTGTGCAGTTATTCAATCATAAGTATGCTAAAGACGCTGGTATTAGTGTGAGCACTGATGAACAAGGTAGCTGGTGGGGAGGGCTGGGAGGTGGTACTATAGCGCACGCCGCGATAGCTTCCTTTCTTGGGGACACTGCCGCAGCTATGATGGCGTTTGCTCGTACTCGACCTGTAGACATACCAAGGGTAGCTCTCGTGGACTTTCACAATGACTGTGTTTCTGATACTTTGCAGGTTATGAGAGCTATGTTTATGGAATTCAAGAGATGTGTCGACGAGGGTAATTACGAAGAGGCCGAGAAGTTTAGACTATATGGTGTCAGGCCTGACACATCTGGTTCGCTACGTGATAAAAGTGTAGAACCTCTAGGTGACCCTGAGCTTGACCTTGGGGTGGTTCCGAGATTGATATTCAACATGCGTAACGCCATGGATAACGCTTGGAAGGATTGGGCCTTACCATCTGAGTGGGAAGAGAGAGCTAAGGAATGGTGCAGACAGGTCAAGATTGTTGCTAGTGGAGGTTTTACACCTGAGAGGATAAAGAGATTTGAGCAGCTCGGAGTGCCTGTAGACATATACGCGGTTGGTTCCTGGCTTTTTAACAACTCCAAGGACGATGGTACTAACACTGATTTCACAGCGGACGTCGTCAGGGTACGCGTAAATGGTGAGTGGATAGAGATGGCTAAGGCTGGCAGAAGACCTGGAGTCAA
>JBHORE010000168.1:0-11623 GCA_042408415.1 Thermobaculum sp. | reverse complement strand
GTGAGTTGCCTTGCCAGCGGTAGTTCTGGTAACTCCTTGCTGTTGCAATGGGAAGGCAAGGCTATATTGATTGATGCAGGCATATCTGCTCGTAAATTGACTACTTATCTCCTTGAAAGAAATGTATCTCCAGAAAACCTTTTGGGTATTTTCGTCACTCATGAGCATTCGGATCATATTTCAGGTATAGAGCTACTTGCTAAAAGATTTGATACCCCAGTGTTGTGCACTGAAGAGACCAGAAAAGCTTTATCCTGGCTGATTGATGGGGTTGAGTACGAAGTTTACAAGAAGGAGCAATCCATAGAAATAGAGGGGCTAGAGATACAAGCATTTTCGCTGCCTCATGATGCTGCTGATCCAGTTGGTTATCAGATCAGATATGGTGAGTATGCGGTGTCGCTGATAACCGATCTGGGGGCTCCAACAATAGATGCTGTATCTGCAGCCAGGACGAGTGATTTGGTTGTAATTGAGGCAAACCATGATGTTGATAGATTAATAAGTGGCCCCTACCCTTGGCATCTAAAGAAGAGAATTATGAGCGATAGAGGCCATCTCTCTAATCTGCAGGCAGCTCAGCTGATATCTTCTGCTCTAAGATCAAGACCACAGCAATTTTGGCTTGCACATCTATCAAAGCGCAACAATACGAAGACGTGCGCCAGAGATGCCGTTTTGTCGTATCTAAATAAATTAGGAATCTCTATCGATTTATACGTAACTGAAAGGGATAGGCCAAGCTTAGTCTGGGAACCCCCCTTAGCACCGGCAGTTCAGCTATCCTTGTTTGTGTCCCCCAGACAGTCTGAGGAGAGTATAGAGCCTATTATCTTCTGATATCCTGCCAGGAAGGCTTTGCCATCCACGATCTTCTTACCCTGCATCTGCAGCTGTTCTAACAGGAGAGCTCCTTCCCCACATGTTACTATCGGCATCTTGGTTTGTAAGTCTCTGGTTACTTCACCGGGCTTGCCCTCAAGAGAGGAATTGATTGCTCTAGCTTTATAGATTAATATTCTCTTATCTCCCCAGTACGTGTAAGATACTGGCCATGGATTTAATGCTCTGACCTCTCTCTCAATCAAAACAGCAGGCTTATTCCAATTTATGCAGGCTGCTTCTTTGCTTATCTTAGGGGCATATGTAGCAGCTGAATGATCCTGTTCTACCGGGGTGATCTTCCCTTGTATCCATTTATCCAAAGTTCGGATCAGCAAGTCCGCGGCTATTTTTGCTAGCCTCTCGGAAAGCTCTCCTGCTGTCTCGTGATCTTTTATCCCCACCTCTACCTGGGCTAAGATAGGTCCATCGTCCAGTCCTTCGCCCATAAGGATAAGCGTCACTCCTGTTTTGCTTTCCCCTGCTAGTATGGCACCTTGTATAGGGGCAGCACCCCTATACTTGGGAAGTAATGAAGGATGTACATTGATCCAACCTAGTGGTGGTATCTCGAGAGCTTCCTTAGGAATAATTAGACCGTATGCTGATAATACGATCAAATCTGGTTTATAGTTTCTAATGCCTGCTATTACGGAACTATCTCTAATCTTTCGGGGTTTTTCTATTGGAAGCCCAAGCTGTTCAGCTGCAAGTGCTACAGGGGAGGGGCGACTTTTCAGACCCCTGCCCGCGGGTTTGTCAGGCTGAGTATAGACCGCTATCAGGTCGTGTTTCCCTAAGTTGGCTAGAGCTTGAAGTTGTGGAACAGCGAAATTAGATGTACCAAAAAACAGCAGCCTTTTTCTATCCATCATCACCCCGATGTTAAAATGATCCGTTAGTGATTTTACAGGAAAGGAGCGAAGTGTCTAACGGTACGAATAGAGTCCTGCTGCTGATCATCTTACTGATTGCATTTTCCCTGCGAGTGTATGGAATAGGCTGGGATTCAGGCTTTTATGCTCACCCAGATGAGAGGCACATTATTGATGTTGCGGTCAATAGAGTACATTTCACATTAGATCTCGGGAAGTTGTTAGATGCGGATTCTAGTCCCCTAAACCCGCGCCGGGTAGAAAACGGAGTTAGGTTAAGCTATTCCTACGGTACCTTGCTTATTTACTTTCTAAAGGCTGTGTCTAACTTAGTTGCCAAGGTTTTTGGGCAACAGTACGCTGAATTTGAATCTATATACGTAGTGGCTAGGTCTATAAGTGCGATAGCAGATACGTTCACGGTTCTGTTTATTTACTTATTAGCTTCACGGTTATTTGGAGCAAGAACAGGAATTATTGCTGCCTTATTGTCAGCTTTGTCTGTGATTCAGATACAATTTGCTCATTTTTATGTGGCAGAACCTATGATGACCCTCTTGTTGATTATAAGTTTGTGGTTAGCAGTATCTGCCATTCAGGATCGTAAGAATTACAAGTTTGCTTTAAGTGGTTTGTTTCTTGGATTTGCAATAGCTACAAAGCCAAGCGCTGCAGCATTTTGCCCTGCATTATTGCTATTACTTGCCATAAGAAGTTCGAAGTCAAGGATATTAGGTATAGTCCCTTCAAGGGAGAGTGTAGTCGCTACTTTGCTGCTTGTAATAAGGCGTCTAAAGTATGTTTTACCAGCTGCTGTATTAGCATGGGCAGTATGGGAGCCTTATGCGTTGCTGGATTTTCGTACCTATGTGCAGAACATCATCGCTGAGAGCCAGATACAGCGAGGAATAATAGATGTTCCTTATACAAGACAGTACATAGGAACAATACCTGGCTGGTACCATCTTGTGCAGTATACACGCTGGGGAGTCGGAATACCTTTAGGTATAGCAGTAATATTTGGCTTGTTTTGGGCCCTTTTTAAGGTTTTGAGATCTGGGGATTCCAAGTATGCAGCCTTGTTGATCTGGATTACCCCATACACTGCTTCTATACTCCTACTTGAAGCCAAGTGGTTGAGGTACATGCTCCCAATTCATCCAGTGCTTCTGATATTAGCCAGTGCAGTTTTGTCCAATTACCTTTTACACACAAGATTTGTTACCAGGATTAGTCCCGAACCTGGTATCTTCATGTTTTTGAAGCGAGTTATACCATATCTTGCTATTTTCTCTGTGGTAGTGGGAACGTTATTGTGGGCGCTGGCCTTTGAACGCATATATACTCAGCCGCATGTGTGGGTTACGGCTTCGGAGTGGATATATAAGCACATACCTCCAGGTTCAACTATAGGTACAGAACACTGGGATGATCGTCTTCCTCTCCCTATTGAGGGTAATAGTCCGAGTACCTACAACTATTACACTATAGCTATGTATGATGATCTACCACCTGATGAAAAGCTGCAGCAGATAGAAGATGTACTACGTAACTCGGATTATATAGTGCTGGCCACCAACAGACTCTATAAATCTATCCCTATGTCTCCCTGGCGCTATGCAGTTGCTACTAGGTATTATCAGCTACTCTTTTCTGAGCGCTTGGGGTTCGTTAAGGTTGCGGAATTTCATTCTTCTCCTTCGTTAGGTACTGTACCTATAGACGAAAGTAGCGCAGATGATAATGTTGCTGTATATGACCATCCCCCGGTTGTGATATTCAAGAAGGAGAGACAGCTTTCAGACTGGGAACTCAGAGCGCTTTTTGCGGACTCTTTGCTAGCGCCTTGGAATCCTTCCAGACATGGCAAGGTCGATAAGCCGCTAATGATTAATCCTCTGACCACCTTGTCTTCAATAGGCTTACCCTACTATAGGGGAACAATTAATAGCACCTTGATTTCTCCGATAGCTTGGTTCTTTATCCTTGAATTACTAGGCTTGCTAGGATGGACTCTTTTCGCTCAATTCGTATCTGCAGCACAAGATAGTGGCTGGATGTTGTCTAAGCTCCTGTCTATAGTAATTATTGCCCTCGGTGCCTGGTTGAGCACCTCTCTTGGACTGATAACATATCCATCTAGCTTGTGGGTAATAACGATCGGCTTTATGCTTTTCTCCCTCTCAATTGCTGTTATTAACTCTAGATCCTTAGTAAACATCCTTAGATCCAGGATCAGTAGGATAATGCTGTTAGAGGGCTTATTTTTGTTGCTTTTTGTTGTTGGCCTGCTTATGAGGATAGCTAATCCTGATCTGTGGCACCCCATATTCGGTGGTGAAAAGCCAATGGAACTTTCATTTATCAATGCGATTCAAAGGAGCTCCAATTTACCCCCTTATGATCCCTGGTATTCTGGTGGGTATATTAACTACTACTATTTGGGCCAGTGGCTAGCTGCGGTTCTCATGAGGCTGACGTTCGTGGGGCCAGCCTATGGCTTCAACATCGCGGTAGCGTGGATCTTCGCCATTACGGGTACTCTTGCCTTTACATTTGGTTATGAGATTTCCAGAAGGTTTTTTGGAGAGACTTTTTCGCAAATAGTTGGCTTTTTGAGCACCCTATTTATGGTTGTAGTAGGTAACTTGGATGGCCTAGTGCAACTTGTACAGTCTTTTGCCAACGGCAACCTGTCTAACTTCCTGGAAAGCTTTGACTTTTGGAGGTCTACGCGCATTACTGGTGGGAACATAATTCATGAGTTCCCATTCTTCACGTTTTTGTATGCTGATCTCCACGCACATATGGTAGCTATGCCTGTGGCGCTAGGGATTCTGATCTTGGCAGCGTATTATGTTTTCATTTCTGCCAGAAAGAGCAGATTGACTGTGGTCATCCTGGCATCGATGCTTGGTAGCGTCTTGATAATGACTAATCCCTGGGATTTCCCCACCTATAGTGGGTCTTTCCTGCTAGCTGTATCTATGTGCGCTGTAACCTCATGTACAAATTTACCTGTTAAGCTACTTAGGGCGGTATCTGATAGTTTGACCTTTATACTCCTATCAGTTACTATCTGTGTACCATTCTTCGTGCACTTTAAGAGTTTTTACTCTAGTTTTGGCGTGGTACATGAATCTGTACCCATTACGTTGATCCTGATACAGTTAGGGTTATTCTTCTCAATTGTTCTATCGTATGCCCTGGCAACTCTACTTAAGGATACTTATCTCAGGTACACATTGGTGATAGCTCTAGGTGCTCTGATAATTGGCCTTTCTCTAAACAGGCTATCTCTGGGGCTTTTGGTAGCCTTGTTCATATGTTCAATCTCCTGCCTTTGGCAGAGTAGAAATAAACAGCCATTGGCCATCTGGCTTGGATTGACTTCCGCTGGGTTAGCTATTTGGGTGCTTATAGGGATCTTCTACTTGAGAGACTTTTTGGATGGATCAACCGCATATCGTATGAATACTATCTTCAAATTTGGACTACAGAGCTGGATCTTGTTGGCTCTTGGATGTGCTGGATTGTTACCTGTTGCTTATAGGAGTATTAGGAGAAGCAGTCTAAGAGCTAGCTACTTAGGGATTTGTCTGTTCCTGATCTCTTCATCGCTCATATATACCGTCGCCGGCTCTTATTCTCGCTTGTCTCAGCGCTTTCCGGTGCCTCCAAGTAATGCTGGACTAAATGGAGAGGCATTTCTTACTACCGCTACTTTGACGAATGTTTCAGGGCAGACACTCAGTTTTAAGTATGATTATGATGCTATACAGTGGCTTAGGAAGAACGTTGCTAGGCCTGATGTGTTGGTAGAGGCAAGTATTGGTCCATATAGAGGATTTGGTTCTAGGATATCCATGTTCACTGGCTTGCCCGACGTAATAGGTTGGGATAATCACGAGAGTCAACAGCGATATCCCGATCAAGTCTTTAGTAGGAGCCGTGATATTAGGAATCTCTATGATACATCAAGTGTTAAGACTGCTCTGGAGATCATATTGAGATATGACATAAAGTACATCTATTTGGGCCCGGTCGAGAGGTTGCACGAGTTTGATACAGGCGAGAGGTATGCCTCACAACAGGGGCTTGAGAAGTTTGACCGAATGGTTGGCCCCTATCTGAAATTAGTATATAGCAATAGAGCTGTAAAGATCTATGAAGTAAAACCTTCCTGGCAGTGGCCCGAGGAGAGCTAAGTAGGTTTGAACAGTGACTTAATTTATTGTCCCCAATGGTACGCGACTTTGTTGTTGCTAGGGCTCATGAGTATGCCCATAACCTACGCTTTGTTTCGGTTCATGCCCGATCGTGGATACGCTGTATCTAAGCTCGTTGGCTGGCTATTTGTGTCTTGGGCTACATGGTACGGATTATACTGGGGAATATGGGACAAGAATAAAGGCCTGGTAATCTCTGTAGCAATTTTATTTTTCATCTCCGTACTGATAGCTATTGCGTTCTTTAGGTCTTCACTCAATAGAATCGTCCTGTTTCAAGGGTGGAAATATTATTTATCCTTGGAGCTTATATTTATCTTAGCCTTTTCTTATCTGGCGATCTTACGAGCCTTCGTGCCCGAGATCTCCCAGACTGAGAAGCCTATGGATTTCATGTATCTACAGACTTCATACCTCAGCGAAGGTGTACCTCCTAGGGATCTATGGTTTGCGGGATATGGAGTTAACTACTACTACTTTGGTTATTACATGGTTTCGATCTTGTGTCGTCTCTCTGGAATTTCCCCCACAGTGGGTTACAACCTGGGTCTTGCAACTATCTTTGCTGTCGTGGCAGTGATCACCTTCAGTATAGTCATCAATCTCATCAGAGTAGCTAGGCCCAGATCTTCCTGGATTGCTATGGCTGGAGCTACTATCTCTCTGCTATTGCTTCTTTTTGCTGGCAATCCCGTAGCCTCCGTCTTGGCGTGGGCAAATTTTGATACTCCTGGAAGCTTTGACTGGTTTTGGAAATCCACAAGGGTCATTTTCGACTTTATTCCCGGCCGAAATGGCCCCCAACAAACTATAGATGAGTTCCCAGCTTTCACTTTCCTGCTAGGAGATCTACATCCCCACCTAATGGCTATGCCCTTACTTTTGGGTGTGATCTATTGCTCGGTATCTAACCTCTACCGACAGAATAAATCTACACTCCTAGGTTTGCCTGTCCTTTTACTAGGGATATTAATTGGGGCTTTGTATATGACCAATAGCTGGGATGTCCCTGTAGCATTATTAGTTTTCCTTCTGTCTATAGTTACTATTGGTATGTACGCGCAAGTCCTAATGAGATTCGCATTGAGCATTATCCTAGTGGCATTTACTTCCTTAGTAACGGCTTATCCCTTTATAAGGCATTTTGACCCGCCCGTAAGTAGCCAAAGTTTTATTCCTCCTCCGATAGAGGCGATCCCTGTAATCAACATTATTGGTCATTACATAGGGGTGGTTTGGTGGGATCATACTGATTTACTGGAGTTTGTGAAGGTCTGGGGTTGGCATATAGCTTTTAGTTTGTTCGTACTAGTTTGCTTTACTAACATGCTTAATAGAGGGGATTTAAGAATTCTTGTGCCCATACTGCTTGTGAGTCTTATAGCGGTGGCTTTTGGTGCGCATGCAATGTTACTTCTTCCCTTGATAGTAGCTACCCTAATCTTAGGATATAAGTCTTCTTCTATAGGCTTTAGGTATGCTTGCTTTCTATCTGCAGTTGGATGGCTATTGGTGCTTTTGCCGGAGTTTTTCTATATCAGAGATGTTTTTGAGGATCGCATGAACACGGTTTTCAAGTTTTACTATCAATCCTGGCAGATACAAAGTATATCGGTTGGATGCACAACCATGTTTGCGCTTGATGTCTTGCGATCACGTATTTCCAGGTTAACGATTATGCGAGTTATAGTACCTGTAATGTGTACTCTAGTTGTTTTCTCTGTGGGTTATTCCTTGACAACCTTCCGAGCTAGATCATTGGAAGGTATGCATGGATTAGACGGCACCGCCTTTCTGAATAACGAAGATCCCGATATGTATCAGGTAGTGAGATGGATAAGGAATAACACTAACCCTTCTACAGTTGTTTTGGAAGCCACAGGTGGCTCTTACACCAATTATTCCCAGGTATCTACGTATGCGGGAAGGCCGACTGTCTTAGGATGGCAGGGGCATGAATTACAGTGGCGTCTTGGGCAACCAGATGCCTTGAGGAAGTTGTCAGAGAGGATAGAGGATGTAAGCAGAGCTTACTCCGGGTTAGATAGAAATGCCTTGCTCAAACTTTTGAGAAGGTATAATGTTAGCTATGTTGTTTATGGTAGTTTAGAGCGTCAGATGCAAACTGAGGAAGGCATGGATCCTAGAGATCCTTTCAAGGGGAAGCTCAGAGCTGTCGCTCGATTTGGTGATTACGTCATATATAAATCTCCGTAACAGGATTGGCTAGTAGAGCTGGTGAACACTTGACTAAGGGACAGCTATTTGCTAATTTGTATAGCGCGAGGTTCAAGGTGTCGGGGTGTGGCGCAGTTGGCTAGCGCGCGGCGTTTGGGACGCTGAGGTCGGAGGTTCAAGTCCTCTCACCCCGACCAGTGTCGCAAGTGCGGGTGTGGTGAAGCGGTATCATAGCTGCCTTCCAAGCAGCTGGCACGGGTTCGACTCCCGTCACCCGCTCCAAGACCTGCGAAAACCTTCGCAGGTCTTTTTGTTTACCATAAATTCCTTGTAGCCCTTGTTATATCTCGTCGTCTGTGATAATCTCCTAATGTAGCCCCGTAGGGAGTGCCGTTGTCGCTAGGGATGTTCTGAACCAACACCCTAACTGAGGGAGCTGATCGCTCGAGAACGTGCGTAGGCGCGAGGAGCCATAAAAGGCTCGCCTAGCGGAAACGCTGAAAGTTCGAGAGGTAGGCACCCACCTGCGAGCCTTGCAGGTTCAGGAACACGGTGACGACGGCACTCGGGGTATTTTTTTGTCCAAGGTAAAATGGTAGTTACTATCTGTGGGAACGACCATACTAAACTGAACGAACGACTTAGATCTATCCTTTCCGAACTGGAAGAGGATACGGATGTAGTTGAACTGGAAGCTGCGGACTTATCCATCAGAGACCTCCGGGATTACTGTAATACTATGCCTCTTTTTGGAGGCAAAAGAGTTGTGGTAGTCAAGGGAATAGGTAACCTATCTCCCTCTGGGGCTTCCAGCAACGCGGATCAAGAAGATTCCGAACGAAAAACTCGAACCTCATCAAGTCAACTGATTAAGGACTTGGAAGATTATCTACCGCAGGTACCAGAGACTACTCTGCTTGTGTTTTTTGACAGGTATCCAATAGGTACATCCGGTATAGGTCGTGTACTCCGCAAATACAGCTCTTTCGAGGAGTACCTCTTGCCGGATCAAGCCGAGCTTCTCTCATATATACAGAAGGCTTTTGAATCTAATGGCTACAAGATAGATTCGGACTCTGCTGAGATATTAGCACAGGCTGTCAGTAATGATATTTCCAGGCTTCAATCTGAGATCGATAAGCTGAAAATGTATTGTAAGGATAAATTCAGGGTTGATCCTGAGGATATATACCTTCTAGTGGATATGCCACCTGATGTTGCTGTTTGGGATATAACGGACGCCATCTATGCTAAGAATGCGGGGAAAGCTGTCCAGTCATTTCGTGCATTATTAGAGAAGGGTGTGGCTCCTCAACAAATTATCGGTGCTATATCATCTCAGATACGTAACTTGGTTATAGCTGATAGCTGTAGAGATAAGGGAAGTTTGTATCTCCAGCAGGCTGCTGGTATGAAGCCGTTTGTAGCCAGGAAGTTATCGGCAGCGCTCAGCACTTTTAAGCCTGGTCAGCCCAAGAAGCTTCTCGAGCTGCTATTACAGGTTGATCTGAGCTATAAAACAGGAAAGGCCGAGTTAGACTCGGCCCTTGAGCTATTTATACAGCAAGCTTGTGCGAGACGTTTCTAAGAGGATGCAGAGCTGCGTGCGGCAGCTAGTGCTTTCATTAGTCTGCTCTTGCGCCTGGCAGCGTTATTCCTGTGAAGCACACCTTTGGAAACTGCCCTATCCAAGGCGCTAATCGCAGCTGCTAGGTTCTGCTCAGCAGTTGCAACATCTCCTGTTAGCAAGGGTCTACGTACTTTGGATATCATAGTACGGACTCGGTTCTTTATGGACTTGTTTCGCAGCCTACGCTTCTCGGAAACCCTGTGAGCTTTCTCTGCTGATCTCTTGTTTGCAAGTGACCTCTGATGATGTCTGCTCATAACTCCCTTTCACAATCAGTAAGATTTGTTTCTTGGAAGATAATTATGCCATGAACTAACCTTGCCAGTATACCAAACGAGCTCTCATTGCTCAACTTGACGAGATATACTTTTGACAGGTTGAATTAATAGTTGCCTACCAAGTGTTTCGGAGAACTCGCATTGGACCAGCGCTTCATTAGGAACTTTTGCATTATAGCTCATATTGACCACGGTAAATCCACCCTAGCTGATAGGCTGTTACAAGTCACTGGTACTATCAGCGAACGTGAGATGGTTGAGCAGGTTCTTGACACGATGGACCTGGAGAGGGAGAAGGGCATTACTATCAAGGCTAGGGCTGTCAGGATGTATTACAACGCCAAGGATGGAAATAGATATCAGTTAAATCTTATAGATACTCCCGGCCATGTAGATTTTTCCTACGAGGTAAGTCGAAGCTTGGCGGCCTGCGAGGGAGCAATACTAGTAGTGGACGCAACCCAGGGGATTGAGGCCCAAACCCTTGCAAACGTCTACATGGCCCTTGAGGCCGATCTTGAGATTATTGCCGTGGTCAATAAGATCGATCTCCCCAGTGCCAATGTCGAGGGTGTGATGGGTGAGATAGAGCAGCTTCTCGGCATATCACGAAGTGAGATACTTGCGGTATCCGCCAAGACTGGCTTAGGCGTAGAAAATTTGCTGGAAGCTATAGTGCACAAGGTCCCTCCTCCAGAGGGTGATCCCGATTCCCCCCTTAGAGCATTGATATTTGACTCACATTACGATCCTTACAAGGGCGTGGTGGCTTATGTCAGGATTGTTGATGGGAAGGTATCCAAAGGTGATCAACTACGACTGATGTCAACAGGAAAAGATACAGAGGCTCTTGAGCTTGGGTATTTCTCTCCAGATCTGACAGCCTCTCAATCTCTTGGTACTGGGGAAGTGGGCTACATAGCAACAGGGCTCAAGATTGTATCTGATTGTAGAGTGGGAGACACCATCACTTGGTCGCGTAACGGTGCCACTGAACCACTACCTGGATACAAGCCTGTTAAGCCTATGGTATTTGCTGGAATATTCCCTGTCGAGGGGGAGGATTACTCAGAGCTTAGAGATGCTTTAGACAAGCTAAAGTTGAATGACGCATCTCTTACTTATGAACCCGTCAACTCCGCTGCTCTTGGGTTTGGATTTAGAGTTGGGTTTCTAGGTTTGCTTCATATGGAGATCGTTCAAGAGCGACTGGAACGTGAGTATGGCCTGGATCTGCTGATAACCGCTCCAAGCGTAGAATATGAGGTGGAAACCACCGATGGACAGGTATTGTCTATACGTAATCCTAATGAGATGCCCCCTGTACAAAAGATAAAAGAGATAAGAGAACCTTGGATGCAGATCACAGTGGTGACTCCTTCTGACTATATAGGTGCTGTTATGGATCTAATTACTCATCGACGTGGTGAGTTTAGGAACATGGAATACCTCGAAGAAAAACGTGTAATGCTTACTTAGGATCTCCCGCTAAGTGAACTGGTTTCAGATCTATACGATCAACTCAAGTCTAGAACCAAGGTTATGCCTCTT
>JBHORE010000165.1:0-14412 GCA_042408415.1 Thermobaculum sp. | reverse complement strand
GAGTAGAACAAGTACTGATTAATCTCGTAGGCAATGCGATAAAGTTTACCCCCTCTGGTGGGAAAGTGATCGTTAGAGTAAGAAACAAAGGAGATCACGTGCTTTTCAGCGTTAGCGATACCGGCCCAGGTATCTCTGAAGAGGACATGGATCGTATCTTTGAGCGCTTTTACCAGCCAATCATGAATCCCCAAGCAGCAACAAAAGGAACAGGGCTTGGTCTAGCGATAGCAAAATCTTTGGTTGAACAGCATGGGGGTAAAATCTGGGTAGATAGTACTCCTGGCCAAGGGGCAACCTTCCACTTCACTCTTCCCATAAAGCCTTAGACTATCTTAAGCCTCGCCGAACTCGGACAATCAGCTCTTCCATGGAAAAAGGCTTTGTTATGTAATCATCCGCTCCTCTTTCTAAGCCGGCGGCAACTTCCTCTACACCAGCTAAGCCTGTGACCATAATGACAAAAGTATCACACAACAAAGGATCAGATCTAATATTTTCAAGAATATCGTAGCCGCTTATAGAAGGCATAGTTATATCGAGCAAAACAACTTCCGGTTGGAGACGTCTTATGGCTTCCATGGAATTAGAAGGATCCACCGCTAGGGCTTCTATATCCTCGCGATCCAACATCTCTACTAGAAGTTCGCGCATTTCTAGTTCATCGTCTACGATTACTACCATGTAGGCATTTCCAATCCTAGCTAGTTAAAACTAGCTAAACTTCTTCTCTTACTAGTAGAGTAGTTAGTATTACCCGTTGCCTCTAGTAATAAGTATCTAGGGAAAGTTATACAGAATACAGAGCCTTTTGGTTCGTTGTCTTCAACCCAAATCTTACCGCCATGAGACTCCACTATCATCCTGGCAAAGTAGAGTCCTAAACCTGCCCCAGCTACATCTCCAACATTACCACCCCGGGAAAAAGGTTCAAATATCAGTCCTCTATCTTTGGGCAATATACCCCTACCTTGATCAGAGATTTTTATAAGCAGCCCATCGGCTTCTATCGTTTCGAGATGTACAACTACCTGCGCCTCCTCAGGAGAATATTTGAGACCATTATTGATGACGTTAGCTATTGCCTGTTCTAGTAAAGTACGATCAGCAAAGACCTCGAACTTTTCCACTTGGGAATAAAATACTACCCTTTGGGAAGAATGTGTGACTTCAAACCTGTGTACAACCCCTCTTACCAGCTGTACCAAATCGATATTATGTTGATGCAAGCTGAGAGACGTACCAGTGCTGCTGTGAGCAATACGATGAAGCAAATCAACTATACGTTCTGCCTGGGATGTCATGAGCTCTACATGATGCATAACCTTTACTGGGATAAATTCTCGATCCTTCTTGATCAACTCTGCGCATCCCCTGATTACAGACACTGGAGTACGTATCTCATGGTCCGCTATCCGCAACATCTCTTCCCTAGCTTGAAGCAGGGCTCTTTTACGTTCAAACCTCTCTAGGTTGGTAATATCCCTTAGGATCAAAAGCATATCCCCTGAACCTAGGAAATCATTTATCCTATATACTGAGAGCGTAGCACGATGCTCTTGCCCATCCTTTCCACCTAGAGTGACTATTAGCGAACTGTCTGGGTTACAGGTAGTAATCTGTTCTATATCCGCTTCTAACTCACGATCGGGCGAACTAAGAATATCACCTATCGGCCTCCCATCAGCTTCATGATCTAACATCAATATCCTTCTAGCAGCCTCATTCATCATCTTGACACGTAGATTGCTGTCTAGAAGCACCATGCCGTCTGTGGAACTGTTAAACATCGCGTTCCAACACTGAATAGCGCTCCTTAATTTCAGATCCTGCTGCACACTAAATTTGAGAAGCACAACTCCTGAAAGCAGCACCATACAAAGGAGGATCAAGGCTAGTATTAGAAAGTCCTGTAGCCTTCCACTCTCCAGACCATCCTTGAGAGTAATTAGGAATATAGCTCCCGAGGCGACCACTATCATAAGGCTAGAAATAAAAACTATAGGGGCAAGAGAGGAGATTATCTTTGCCTTGCCAAGCGTTAGGACAAGAGCAACTATACCAGCCAAAAGTAGCATGGTAGCTGCCCAGGTAATACCATCGCTGTAAGATAGCAACATAGTCATGCATTTAGCATACTGCCTTTACCTGAAAGGTAGATTAACAAGGCAATGTTGGCACATGACAGAAAGGTGAATCTACTCTATATGAACCATGTCATCAACTAACGGCTCCGGGACAACATCACCCGAGGGATCGAACATGGAGAAACTGAACATCTTCTTGAGCTGAAAATCTACTAGGTCTCTTCCTAGCCTATTCTTCTCTATACTAAAAACCACCCAGCCTGACATCTGTATTGCCTTGTAAGCCGTAAGATCAACTGCCTGTCTAGAGACAATTCGACTCTTTTCGTTCATTACTACGATCAAGTCGGCCTCGTACAATAGAGCCGATGACCCTCTAAGGTGGTAAGATCTAAGCCTCCGCGCACGAATACCTTCCTTATCAGCTGCAACGATAGCTAGGATCGGGATGTCACGACTTAGTGCAAGGTCCTTAAGCCCCTCAACCACCTTTCCAGTTCTATCCTCCTCGCTCAGAGCACGCTCGTTGCTATAGACCTTTTGAAGGTAATCGATCACCAGAAATAGCCTATTGCCTCCATTAGCCGTATGTTCATCTACTAACCTTGAAATGACATCAAGGTCCGTACTAGAAGAAGAAGCCTTCGCAATCCTAAACTTGGAGGCATAATTCCCCATCTTCTCGAGAGCTAAACGGCCATATTGATCACCCTCAAGTCTTGCTAATGCACCAGCTGGAGAACTATCGGCTAATCGAAGCTCATCATACAGATCTGACAACCTTAATCCTGCCACATCGCCATTGGGTAATTTACGTACGCTTTCCATAGATATCAGTCTAAGCATCAACTCCTCTTCGGAATGCTCATAGCATACATAGACCACATCTACCCCTTGGATGGCCATATTGCGCGCCACCTGAAGGGCAAAAGTAGTCTTACCAGCGCCTTCTCCTCCACCTAGCAGGAAGAGGTTGCCTCTCCTAAGCCCACCTGCAATTCTCCTATCCAAAGCACGAATACCAGTTGGATAACACTCGGAGGCGTTTAGGTTACCTTGCAACGACCTACGATGGAGATCTTCCATTAGCTCGTGAAGAGAGAAAGCTGTGATAGAAGTACCCTTTGTGTTCAACATGTATGATCAAACTCCTGGCTCGAGTCTAACAGGGATAATACTCCTTTACAATAAGTAATTGCTCAAAATGACTAAAGTGTCATGATTTCTAGGTGGTCTTTCATCTGTTTCTCACAATAATCGCTAGCCCTAAAGTTATGCTCAGAAGCATACTTAAGCTTGCTAAAGCGAAGTCCTAGAGATTATGGAACGATTTGTAATGTCTGAAGCCAACAAATGGACAGGCAGATGTTTTTTCTCACCTATCGCAGCTATCCTGCTGATAGTAGCTTTCTACTTCAGCTATCTCTCCTGGCAGGACTACGATATTTATTGGCATTTAGCGACCGGAAGATCCGCAATAGAGCAAGGAACAAGCCCATACATTGATCACTTCTCTTGGACCGCGGCCGGCCAGAGAGTAATAGCCCACTACGCCCAAGTGGACAAGCTCCTATTTCTTATCTGGAGTCTAATGGGAGACAAGGGATTACAGATCTTCTCAGGACTTGGGATAGTTCTTACCCTGCTACCTTTAGCCCTGCTTATCAGCAGGTTCACACTGCACCCACTATTAGAGGCTTCTGTGCTGTTAGTTTCAATACTGGCAATATTTCCGTACACAGGGGCCAGGCCTCATGTAGTAGGATTCGTGCTGTTCAGCTTGCTAGTGTTGATGTTGGACCTGCCATTTACACCTAATAAGGCAGTTATCACTGGCCTTATCTTGGGATTGTGGGCAAATGCCCACGCTACATTTCAGGTTGGCTTTGCAATGATGGCCGTTTCTGCTCTGGTGTGGCTTACATCGAAGCAGATAAAATCCGGATTACTAGCTTGCGCATCAATCCTGATAGGAATATTGCTATTTCTCTTTAACCCCCAATGGGATATCCTCTGGCGATGGCCAGTAATGCAGTGGACCGGAGCTTATACCCAAAAGTACAACCTAGACTGGACATCTCTCCAACCACTTAAATTATCTCTCCTTCCTACAGCTATATTGCTGTTAGCAGCATGCTCCCTAGGCATACTTAGATGGGAACCCAGGGCCATCGGAGCCCTAGGACTCACACTTCCCACTATCCAGACAGCACGTTATACACCTTTCTTGATACCTTTGCTGGTTTACTCAATACTGCTCTCGCTTACTAAAAAAAGAAACCTTAAAGCTCTCTTCACACAAGAGTTATTTGCGAATCCCAGAACCAACAAAAGGATAAGTATACTATCAACAGTTGCTCTATTGGCCAGCGTTCTTGTAATATCGCTACTTATACCACCAAGCGCTACAGATAACAGCAGCTTTACTTTCCCAAGAATGGCCGTACAAGAGCTAATTGCTTGTGGTAGCCCTGCACCTGTGTGGAATGATTATAACTGGGGTGGATTCATAATCTGGGAAACAAACGCCTCCTACTCGGTGTCATTCGATGGTAGAGCTGAGGTGTTATACAGCAAACATCTCTTCCAGGACTATCTGAAGGTTGTCAATCAGTCACAGGGATGGAAACAGATAGTACAAAAATCTCCAGCACGCTATGCGGTATTCCCCGCTCACTCGTCACCAGCCTTTGAACGAATCAAAGGTTGGAGGTTAGTCTATATGGACGAAACTGCTATCATCTATGCTCGACGAGATGCTATATGGCGCTGTAAGGGTCATATCTAACCTAACAGAACTGTTATGTAATCTGCTATCCACATTCATGCATTGTTCAGAAGGCGCCAATATACTGAAGATATCAAGCGGGAACACCCCAAATATAAAACAAGAGGAGACGGAAATGCAGAAGCTAAACGAGTTGTATGTAAGGTTGATGACCGAGGTAAATCTCGCCCTCGAGTCAGCCATGAAGCCCAGGGAAGGCCAGGGCATGGTAGAGTACGCACTTATTATCGTACTGGTGAGCATCGCCGCAATAGTAGCGCTAGGTTTGCTCGGAGGCCAGATCAGCAACGTATTCCAGAGGATCACACAGACCCTATCAGGCAGCTAATCTCAGACTCAGCTCCCTACGCTAAGGGCCAGCTGTAAGTACAGCTGGCCCTTAGCCATAGTTTCCATAATGACGAGCCAGGGGAATTTTAGGATGAGTCTACAAAATCTATCTCGTAGGATCACCCAACTACCCAAGAAACTGCTCCTGGCAGTTGAGGGCCAAGGGCTTGTAGAGTACGCAGTCATTATTCTAGTGGTAGCGCTGGTAGTATTTGCAGCTCTTGATCTATTTGGGCAAACCCTATTGACCTACTATTACAGAGCAGTAAACGCTTTCCCATAAAAACATCTAGGACAATCTTAACTTGAGCATGTACGAGTATAGACAGGCACCAAGGAAATGTAAAACTTTAGAAGGGCAGTCTATAGTAGAGTTTGCCCTGCTTTTACCAGTGTTGCTGCTCATCACGCTGGGGTTGCTGGATCTAGGTAGGGCTTTCTACTTTCAGGAAACCATTACCAATGCCGCTCGCGAAGGCGCCAGGTACTATTCGTTCCATACAGATCAAAGTGGGCAGGCCAGATCGATAGCGGTAAGAGAGGCTGGCGCCCTAGGACCTTATATAACGGTTACACCCTCAGGACCTACCGTAGATCCTAGCACAGGCGACAGATATGTGAGCGTTACAGTGCAATATAACTTCAAGCTGATAACACCCTTGGTGCAACAGGTAGTAGGCCAGAGCATAAATCTAAGAGCCACCAGCAGGATGCCAGCAGCGCAGATCACAGTAAACCCTTAGGGCAAGAGCATATGATCAGAAGCATTATAAGGGACAACAAACACCTGCCAGGACAAGCGATAGTCGAATTCGCACTAGTTATCCCTATCATGCTTCTGCTCATCATGGTCACAGTAGACTTTGGCAGAGCTATATGGTACTACAATGCCATTGCCAACGGAGCGAGAGAAGGCGCACGCTATGGCATAGTTGGATCGCATTCAGATGCCGAGATCATCAATACAGTACTACAGAAATCTACCGGGGTACCGCTCTCGAACTCGAATATAACGGTCACACGCTCCGGTACATCCCCTAATGGTAGCATCAAGGTGAGTATAACCTACGACTTCAGGCCTATAACCCCCTTGGTATCCAACCTAATCCCAGGGGGCAAAATAAATCTTAAGGCAAGTTCGGAGATGTCACTAGAACAATGAGAAGTATGAGAGGATCAATGAGTATAAGATCTAGAGCTCGAAAGTTAGCTGCCCCAAGAAGTGGGCAATCTCTTGTATTGTTCGCACTACTATCTGTTGTACTAATAGGTTTCATCGCTCTAGGAATAGACCTGGGTATGGCTTACTCGCAAAGGAGATTCATGCAAAACGCTGTGGATGCAGCAGCGCTCGCAGCTACTAATCAACTGGCTAACAACCTGCAGGGCACCAGTGACGGTAGCTGGACTTTCCTAGTCAAAGACCAAAACATAAGAGATACTGTAAAGAGGTACATCGATGCTAATAGCGGAATAACTCCTCCAGGGGCATCTTATGGGGCTGCAGGAAGTTGTTCAAGTGGTCCTTTCTGTATAGAGTACTTGAACGTCAACAAGAGTCTGCTGGACAAAAGCCCGACATCAAATGGCCAAGTACCTAGCGGTACAGCTATAGTAAGGGTGAGCGTCAAACGAACATACTCCACGTTCCTTGCTACTGTCCTAGGAAGAAATAAGATGTCGGTCGGAGCTACAGCAGCAGCACGGATATTCCCGGTTTCTAAGCCCCAATACCCACCAACTGGGGTATGGCCCATGACTCGCAAGTACACTGGAAATGCTCTAACTGAGTTTCCCACGAACGGTGCTTGCCCTCCTCCTGTAGTGTTCTGGTCGCCAAACGATTCGGGATCAACCGTAGGAGACTTCAAAGGGTTATTCTATGTTGGCAAATACTCAGCATATGTACAGGAGAAAAATTATGACCCATCAAAGAAAGTCGCCGGTACTATCCCCAATCACGTGCAGATGATTACTGAGTTCATCAGCGACAACAACGATCCGTATGGAGATACCGAGGGTCCTCCAGCTAATCTGAACGGTAGCGACGTGCACGACTCATTAGTCCAGTGGTTCAGAAACGGACTCAGCATCAAACTAACAGCCGGAAGCTATCTGACACCGCCCTCAGATGCTAACGACGAGCCTACTACACCAAGCTACAGTGGAAAACTCTCAAGCTGGCAGATAAACCGCAATTCCACATATGCAGCATATGGGGATAAGGTAGAAGTGATCACTGGCAACCTTGGGAACAATATATCAGACGCCATGAAGGAATATGTACATAACCATGTGGTAGGAAAGGACTCATGTGGAGGTAACTACGCACTAGTAGCAGTTTACCTCTGGGATAAGGCAGAGACTTTCCAAAGCTCAAAGAGCTCAACTCAAAGGGGTAAATTTGTCACGCTGACCGGGTCCGGAGGAGATGTAAATAGAGTAAGTCTCAGGGATTGGAGGATATACAGGTTCTACGATCCCTATCAACCCAACGCATCAAGCTATCCAGTCCAGAGCTTTACCAACAGTTCAGAGATAAGAGGCTACTTCCCTTCTGTATCGGTGAATGCGCCTCCACAGTCTGGCAACCCATCACCGTTTCAGAATACCGTCAGGCTCATAGACTAATAGCTAGCCTAATCTGAAAGAAAAGTTAGGAAGGAGTAACCAGCTAGTCAGGGATTATTTAAGCTGCAGGGCTATCCTGTAATTAGGAGGTATCTATGCGTAAGAGAATTGGAATTTTACTGATGATAGTTGGGCTAGCTCTAGCAGCCTTTGCCGGACTTACAGTAATCAACGTCACTAGGGCAGCTAGAGAAGCCAAGCCTGTAATAAAACAGGTACAAGTGGTAGTAGCGGCTCAGGATATAGCTCAGGGCAGCCCTATAACAGCATCGATGCTGGAAACAAAGCCATTTCCAGCCGACTTTGCCCCCAACGAGGCTGTAAGTAGCATAAATGATGCTGTGAACCGCTATAGTGCTACGAATATAGTCAAGGGGCAGATAATAACTCGCCCTCTATTATCAGATACTAAGCAGGTAGGCAAACTTGCCCTAAGCATACCTAAGGGCAAAGTAGCGTTCGCACTACCCGCATCCGATCTGCTCAGCGGAAATGGGCAGATTCAGCCCGGGGACAGGGTAGATGTATTGGTCACTTTCTTTGTCAAGATGACATCAATTAGCCCTGACGGACAGACCTCGGAAGAGGAGAGAGCCACTACGCAAACTACCCTCCAAGATCTTGAGGTGTTGGACGTACTCGGTACCGGTAACGGAAGCAATGCTAAATCTCCAGCTGTTGTCCTACTGGTAGATCCACAGCAGGCGGTAACGCTCAAGCTGGCTAAGGATAGTGACAAGGCGGTCATTGATCTAGCACTAAGAGGGTCTTCAGACGATCACAAGCAGCACGACACAGACGGTGAGACCGAGGACTCTGTCATAGTGAAGTACAAGTTCCGCAAGCCGGAGCCGGTGAAGTAAACATGAGATTAGAGGGATAAACAGATGCCAGAACAAACTTCTTTGATGTCGCTCAAATGCTTGGTGCTAGATGACTCAGTGATCTACGCAGAGGCTATAAAGCAAATGTTAGCCTCTGAACCGGGTATAGAGATCATTAACTCACACACCAGTTTTGGCGAGGGAGTAAGGGCCGCCAAGAAACACAAACCCGATATAGTCTTGTTGGCAGGTGATACTCCTGGAGTGTCATCTATAGTTGAGTCCCTTGACTCCTCAGTGCCAGAGATCCCGATCATAGTATTATTTAGCAGCGAAGAGCCCGACCTGGCTAGGGAATGCATATTAGCCGGAGCGCAATTATGCCTCTACAGCCTGGATGACCGTAACGAGTTAGTAAGTTCTATCAGAAGGCTAGTAGCGAGGGAAAGACGTAGAAGGACCCAGATCGTAGCTCAAGCTACGGGAGACCAGCCAAGGTTAGCTAGAGTTCTAACCTTTCATAGCGCAAAAGGTGGTTCAGGCACCACCACAATGGTAGTGAATACAGCTATCTCACTTGCACAGTTCACCAAGAAGAGAGTCGTAATTGTGGATGCAGCTCTCCAGTCAGCGGATGTTGGCGTCTTACTTGATCTGGACCACCCAACGAATATAGCTGACCTGATGCCTCACATGAAGGAACTAGATGAGGATCTTCTATCAGAGATTATGGCAACACATAGCAGTGGAGTAAAAGTACTTCTAGCTCCATCTCAGATAGAGAGATCAGAGCTGATAACAGAAGAGCAGTTTCTTAGGATAATTGGTGTCCTACGCAAGGCAGCAGATTATGTACTCATAGATACCCCACATATTTTAGATGCAGTCTCGATGGCAGCACTTGATACCTGTGATCAAATAGTCGTGGTCAGCACCCCTGAAGTAGCAGCACTGCGTAATACTGCTCGCTTCCTTCAGCTAACCTCACGTCTAGGATATCCGCAGGAGAAGATATTCCTACTCATCAACAGGGCTGGAAGTAAAGGTGCAGTCAACCTGGATGATATCAAGAAGCATATAAAGTACGAGATAGGGGCTACTATCCCATCAGGCGGCAAGAAAATGATATCAGCAACTAATACGGGTGTGCCGGTGACTATGGAGAAGGGAAAGTCTTCCATGGCTAAAGCCTTTATTACATTGGCTACAAAGCTTAGTGAGGGCGAACTCGAGTCTAGACGTAAGAGAACAGCCAAGATAATTAGCTGGATACGCATTGGCAGGAAGCAGGAAAAACCCAATCCAGCAGTTGTGCAAAACACCTAATATCGTATAGGAGGCTAGAGTATGCCCTTTTCGATCTCAGATCGACTCAACAGAAATAACAATCAAGAACCTAATAACAACGGGCACACACCCACCGATGGAAAGGTCACGAGCACGAACGACAGCTCTCCTATTCAGACCATCGTAACACCGCCTATTACAGAGAGCGCGTCTCAGAGGGTCAATTGGCATCAAATCAAGTCTCTCGTGCAAAGAAGATTACTTGAGGAGGTAGACCTCGGAGGCAATATCGATGCCGAAAACATAACGACAATTCGGCGCACCCTAGAAGGCATGTTCAATGAGATACTAGCTGAGGAGAATATTCAACTTCCAAGGCCTGATAGAGTAAGACTCTTTGAAGCTATATCGGCCGAGATACTCGCCTTCGGGCCTTTAGAGCCTTTACTGCAGGACGAGACTATCACAGAAATCATGGTAAACGGACCAGATCATGTCTGGGTCGAGAGAAATGGCCGACTTGAAGAAACCAATGTCAAATTCGATAACGAAGAGCATGTACGTAGGATCATAGAGCGAATAATAGCTCCGCTCGGGAGGAGATGCGACGAGAATTCCCCGATGGTGGATGCAAGACTTCCAGATGGATCTCGTGTGAATGCAATTATTCCTCCACTATCATTAGTAGGGCCCGTGCTCACCATCCGAAAGTTCTCGGCTGACCCTCTAACAGTAAATGATCTACTACAATTTGGAACACTGACCCCACCAGTGGTCGAGTTCCTAAAGGCTTGCGTCAAAGGTAGATTAAACATGGTAGTCTCTGGAGGCACAGGCTCAGGAAAGACAACCTTATTGAACGTGCTTTCGTCATTCATTCCCGATAACGAAAGAATAATAACCATAGAGGATGCAGCAGAGCTACAACTTCGACAGAGGCACGTAGTCAGGTTGGAGAAGAGACCCCCAAATGCCGAGGGGAAGGGAGAGATTACGATCAGGGACTTGGTGGTCAACTCACTTCGTATGCGTCCCGACCGAATTATAGTTGGTGAGGTAAGAAGCGGTGAGGCCCTAGACATGCTCCAGGCGATGAACACAGGGCATGATGGCTCTCTAACAACACTACACTCTAACTCTCCAAGAGATACACTCGCACGACTGGAAACCATGGTTTTGATGTCAGGCATGGATCTGCCGCTTAGAGCCATCCGTGAGCAAATAGCTTCGGCCATCGATATCATAGTGCACCAGGAAAGACTGCAAGACGGTTCTCGTAAAGTCGTCAAGATCAGCGAGGTGCAAGGCATGGAGGGGGATACCATAGTCCTGCAGGATATATTCGAGTTTAGACAGTATGGTATGGTTGGTAGGCAAGTTGTTGGAGAGCTAGTTGCAAAGGGCACCAGGCCAAAGTGCCTCGAGAAACTCGCGGCTCACAACATACACGTACCTCCATCCATATTCCAGGCATCATAAAAGGGAGAAACAAGTGATCAACCTGGATAATATCTTCGCTCAGCCAGAAAACTTAGCTGGTATAACTGTAGCCCTAGGAGTTTTCTTGATTTTCTTAGGATTATCCCTATACATAAGGCATAGGAGATGGCAGGAGAGATTACACCAGTTAATAGGCAGGCATCTAGAAGCCACCAGTTCTTCCCATGATACGTCACCCGAGATCTTACCGCAAAAGGTGCTACTCAGCCTGAGAATTAGAGATAAGCTAAAGGATCTTATAATCACACCCAAGTTCCGAAGAGAGTTACTAACAGCTGGGCTGGGCATAGCAGCCGATAAGTTCGTATTGGTCCGTTTGGCTGGTGCGATGCTATGCTCTCTCCTAGTAATACTGTTTATTCCAGGTAACTATCCCCTGTTTAGAACCATAGCAGCAATTTTCGGGCTGATAGCCGGCTATCAACTGCCCAGAGCTTACCTAGCTCTGCGCCGAAAGAGAAGATTAAGCGCCCTAGAAAGACAACTTCCAGACGCTATAGATGTCTTGGCCGGAGCTCTAGAGGCCGGCTCTAGCCTTGCACAAGCAATGATGCTGGCGGCTAGAGAGATGTCTAACCCTATATCTGATGAGTTCATAAAAGTAGTGCGTGATCAGGAGTTGGGACTTAGCCAGGAAGAAGCTCTCAGAAGAATGCTGGAAAGGTGTCCTAGTGAAGATTTGGACATGATGATAACAGCAATAAATATTCAATATAGAGTAGGCGGTAGTTTGGCTCACGTTCTGAAGTCCATCTCAACTACGATCAGGGAAAGGTTGAGGATCAAGGGAGAGATAAGAGTCCTTACAGCTCAGGGGAGAATCTCTGCCTACATCGTGACTGCTATACCCTTCCTGTTGACTGGAGCAATATTTGTTTTGAATAGAAGCTACATAATGCCGTTGTTCACCACGAACATGGGAAGAATAATGCTTGGAGCGGCACTTGTGGGCATAACGATGGGCTACTACGTGATGAGAAGAATAATAGCTATAAAGGTCTGACAATATGAAGTTGCGCATATCAGTGTTAAGAATTAGCTTAGTTTTAGTTATTCTCATGTCCTGGTCATACTTGCCCACTGTGCTGGCTGCAGATTCCGGCCCTGCAGCTAAGGTAGATATCAGGGAGATCTCAACCACATCACAACCCAAGATAGCCATGACGCTTTCTGTGACCAACTCTAAGGGCTTACCAGTAACTGACCTAAGCGCGGACGACTTTATCATTAAGGAGAATGGGAAGGAACAATCCGATATAGCTGTCTATCCCTTTTACCAGAACCCTGATCCTGTAGATGTAATGCTGACTCTAGACACAAGCGCAAGCATGAATGACGATGCATTCACAGCTGCCCAAGATGCAGCCTACGGGTTGATCAACGGGTTGGCCCCAGAAGACCAGGTAGGATTAATAACTTTTGACAAGAAGGCAAAGGTTATAGAGCCTTTGACTCAAGATCATGCAAGAGTACAAGAATCCATTCAGAAACTCAGCCAAAGTGTGGGCACAGCGTTATACGAAGGATTATCGCTTGCGGCTCAAGAGGTTGCCAAGGGAAAGAATACTAAAGCAATCGTGTTGATGACCGATGGCTTCAACACCTCAGGAAATATCACTTTGGAGGAAGCCCTAGGCAAGGCTCAACAAGTAGGAGCATCCGTGTTCACAGTTGGATTCGGGAAAAGGGTAGATACTCAAGGATTACAGAAAATAGCAACTGAAACCGGAGGGGAATACTTCTCAGCTCCAACTAACGCCCAACTCAGAAAGGTGTTTGCCGATATATCTCAGAAACTTCATCAAGAGTATAGGTTATCATACACATCTTCAACCATTTCAAAGGAAGGCGAGAAGGTAAAAGTAGATATCTATCTCAAATCCTCACCTTCTTCTCCTATATATAGCTTCTCATATAGCTATGCTAGTAGGACAAGCGAAACTAGCAGCATACAGCCAATCAAGGTAGGCAATCTACCAGTGATAAACCCAGGCAAGCCAGCAGGTGAGGTACCGCCCCCACCAGTAAGCTTATCTACCCTCGGGATTATTGCTGCTAGTGGTGTCCTATTTCTAGTCTACGGGTTGGTTTTAGTTCAAAGGCCAAGTCCTATACAGAGAAGGCTTAAGAAATTACTGCATGAAGAGCATCAAGATACAACTCCCCAAGTCTCGGTCAATAAAAAGAAGACTTCTATAGTAGACCTGATCAAGCCATTAGTACCTTTAGTCTCAGTAACGGTAGTTAGATGGATTCCTGGTAAGTGGCAAAGGTCCATTGTAGATAAACTAATAGCTGCCGCCTATCCCCACGGTATTCGTCTAGCGCATTTCATTACAATACAGGTACTGCTGGGCTTAGCAGGATTCTTATTAGGATCAGTACTAGCTCACAACCTAATATTGGGACTCGTGCTGCTAGCCGTAGGGATATATCTACCTTTGTTCTGGCTTTCACGAGAAATCAAGCAACGCAGACAAAGGATACTCTTACAGATGCCAGATGCCCTAGACCTTTTGACTATAAGCGTTGAAGCAGGGCTGGGTTTTGACGCTGCCATGTTGGAAATAGTGCAGAAATGGGATAACGATATCGCTAGGGAATTTGCATTGGTTCTCAGCGAGATGAAACTCGGCAAGAGCCGTAGAGACGCTCTTAGATCCATGGCCGAGAGAGTACAGCTCGACGAGATGAAGTTACTCGTAAGTTCCATAGTCCAGGCGGATGAGATAGGGGCTAGTATAGGCAGAACCCTGTCTATACAATCAGAACAGATGCGACTTCGACGAAGGCAAAGAGCTGAGGAGTTAGGCCACAAGGCAGTGATCAAGATAATCATACCTATGGTGCTATTCATATTCCCAGCCGTGTTCATAGTACTTCTTGGGCCTGCCATCCCGGCCATCTTGAATGCGCTAGGTAACATCGGTAAGTAGAAATAAGCGCACACATCACCTAATGGGCA
>JBHORE010000164.1:0-7395 GCA_042408415.1 Thermobaculum sp. | reverse complement strand
ATGATATCCTTTGGAATTAGATGTCGGTAACCTGGATATACGTAAGAGAATAAGATTAAATGCCATAATAGCAGTGTTCTATGTCTTCCAAGCCTGTCTATAACCTTATTCCAGTCAATATTTCCTTGCAGAGCAAGTATTAGATGGACAATGTCATGACCATCAAATCTGTGTCTTAATGCTACGAAGCACTTGGAAGCAATAATCTCCTCAGGTGAAAGTACGCTAACCTTCTGCCCTAGAAAATCGATACAATGTCCTCCTTTTATGTGCTCCCTTTCGACTACTAGCTCACCGTTGTCGTTCCCAAATATTAAATCTATGAATAAATCATCTATATAAGCTTTTATTAGCCAATGCGTGAACTCTACCCTGATAGTAAATCCCGCATCTTCAAGAGCTTTTGTAGCGTGCTCTACATCTCTATGAGATATAAAGATATCTATATCCTTTGTTCCCCTCCATAGACCAGTATAAGCGTTTAGCGCTATCGCTCCGCCAAGAGCAAACGGTAAGCTGGACCTGGTCAGGGTGCTTACCGCTTTACGGTATACTTCTTGCTCACGTTCACTAAATGAAACGGCTTGTTGGTGAGAGGTGGATTGTAATTCTTGTTTATTTATAGTATGAGTTTTTGGTGTGCTCATAAGTAAATGCTGCCCATATAACCAGGGAAAATATAGTATCATCTTGAAGAGCATAAATCGTGCCTGAATATCAAAGATAAAGATGTGGGAGGTTCTTAATGTCAAATAGCGGTGCTACTAATAGCGATGCCTCTGACCGTAGCCATCATGCTGTTGCTAGTGGCTTGGAAGGCATCGTAGTGGCGCAGACCGAGCTTAGTGATGTCGATGGATTACATGGAAAGCTCTGTATCAGGGGGTATGATGTAGAAGAGATAGCAACTAAGGCTATTTTTGAGGAAGTAGCCTTCCTGCTTTGGCATGGTAGACTTCCTAAGAAGGCTGAACTGGAGGAATTACACTCAAACCTTGCGACAGCCAGAATACTTCCAGAGGAAACTATCGCAGCATTGAACTTTGCTGCTAAACGCATGCATCCTATGGATGCGCTTCGCTTCGCGGTTGCTTCTCTTACAGCTGACGATCCGAACATAGAAGATGACTCACGTGAAAATAACCTCCATAGAGCTATAACGCTCACAGCAAGAATGCCCGTAATAGTGGCAACCTATCATAGGTTAAGGAGCGGATTGTCAGTCCCTGAACCCAAGGATGATTGGGGAATAGCTGCCAACTTTCTTTATCAGCTTAAGGGTAATGAGCCCGATCCGGCCGAGGTTAGGGCACTAAACACCTATCTGGTTACAGTGGCAGATCATGGTATGAACGCTTCTACCTTTACCGCCAGGGTGATAGCGTCTACACAGTCGGACATGGTTTCTGCTATTACCGGAGCGATAGGAGCTTTGAAGGGTCCATTGCATGGTGGTGCTCCGGAGGGAGCACTAGAGATGATAGAGGCTATAGGCACTCCAGATAGGGCTGAATCCTGGATGAGAGAAGCTATCTCCCAAGGCAAGCGCTTGATGGGATTTGGGCATAGAATCTATAAAGTAAGGGATCCAAGAGCTGAAGTGCTCTATAGAGCTGCAGAGGCCCTGGCTGATGAAACTGGGGAGAAGGAGGCGCTGGCTCTAGCCAGGGAAGTTGAGAGAGTGGGGGTGCGCATCCTGGCTGAGTATAAGCCTGGTCGGAACCTGAACACCAATGTAGAATTTTATACTGCTCTACTACTAAGAGAGCTTGGCTTAACCAAAGACTTGTTTACCCCTACATTTGCAATAGGTAGAACTGCTGGGTGGACTGCTCATATCCTCGAGCAGAAGTCTTCTGGGCGTCTAATAAGACCAGAATCTGAGTATGTTGGGCCCAGAGATCTGAGGTACGTGCCTCTAGAGATGCGATAAAACATCAAAAATACTACACAGCCCGATGATAATGTGATGTTGGGAGCCGCATCTCCTAGGAGATGCGGCTCAGCATTTCTTCTCTTACTTGGTTGGCCGCTTGTACCATATTTCTTAACGAAGGCGTTGCCTCTTCCGGCCTCCTAGTCTTCAAACCACAGTCTGGATTGACCCAAACCTGCTCGGGTCTAAGGACTGTAAGGGTTGCCCTGATGTTGTCTGCCATCTCTTCAACTGTTGGTACTCTAGGAGAGTGCACGTCATATACCCCAGGCCCGACCCCTTTATCGTAACCGTGCTGCCTGAACACCTCCAGCATTTCTAGATCTGATCGGGCGTTCTCTATGTATAGCACGTCAGCATCCATATCGGATATAGCTTCTATTATGTCTCCGAACTCGCTGTAACACATATGAGTGTGAATCTGGGTTTCCGGCCTTACCCCGGAAGATGAATATCTAAAGCATTTGACTGCCCAATCTAGATATTCTTTCCACTCCGATTTCCTGAGTGGTAGACCCTCTCTAATTGCTGGTTCGTCTATCTGAATGATCTTGATACCTGCTGATTCCAGGTCCAGCACTTCTTCTCTTATAGCCCTAGCTATCTGTAGGCAGGTTTCAGACCTTGGCTGGTCATCGCGTACGAAGGACCAGTTGAGGATTGTAACAGGTCCTGTAAGCATACCCTTGACAGGCTTTTCCGTCAGAGATTGGGCGAACGTGATCCACCTTACTGTCATAGCTGTCGGCCTGTTGATGTCCCCATAGATAATGGGAGGCCTAACATACCTTGATCCGTAGCTCTGTACCCATCCATGCCGTGTAAAAGCAAAACCATCAAGCTGCTCTCCGAAGTACTGGACCATATCGTTTCTTTCATACTCTCCATGAACGAATACATCCAGGCCCAGATCTTCTTGCAGATCTATAAGCTCTCTGATCTTGTTCTCGATATACCCTTCATACTCCTGTTGAGAGATCTCGCCGTTCTCGAATTTTCTCCTTATCTGTCTGAGTTCAGGAATCTGAGGGAATGAGCCTATAGTTGTGGTAGGTAGCAACGGTAGTGGTAAAGTATTTCTCTGTGTCTCCACCCTGGATTTGTAATCAGGATCTCGAGTGTAATCAGATTCCTTTATAGATCTGATCTTCTCTCTTACCTCTGGATTGAACCTTCTTGTAGAGGCATTTCTCCTTTGGATGACCTCAGCATTTGCCTCTAGCTTGTCCTTTATAGCCTCTCTCCCGAGGTTGATCCCGTCTCGTAGAACTACTATTTCTTCAAGCTTCTGCTCAGCGAAGGCAAGCCAAGATTTGAGTTCATCGTCAATGTGGGTCTCCAAATTGACATCGATGGGCACATGTAGGAGTGAGCAGCTAGAAGACACCATAAGCTTATTACTTCCAACCCCAGTAGCAAGGAATTCAAGCTGCTCTAATTTTGTGTGGAGGTCCGTAGTCCAGACATTTCTGCCATCTACCACTCCAGCTACCAGGTACCTATCCTCGGGAAATCCAAACTTTCGAATGTATTCAAGGTTCTGATGACCTCTGACCAGGTCGAGACCGATTGCGCTAACTGGTAGATTGACTACTTGCTGATAGGAATCACCTAGATGGCCGAAGTACGTAGAAAGTATTATTTTGATGTTTGTACTTGAAGCTATTTGGTCATATATTCTGTGTATCGCATCTAGCTCTTCCTGGGTACGATCCTCTACGAGTATAGGCTCATCAAGTTGAATCCACTCTGCTCCAAGATTTGCCAGCTGGTTAATAACTTCTACATAAACAGGCGTTATCTTGTCAGACAGAGCAAGTAAGGGATTAAAACGTTCTCCCTCAGGTCTACTCAGTAGCAGATATGTTGCTGGGCCAACCAACACAGGTTTTGTGCTGATACTTATATCCTTAGCAAGCTGAAAGTCGTCATAAAATTTACTGGATGACAATTTGAATTCCTGATCGGGATAAAGTTCAGGAACTATGTAGTGATAATTGGTGTCGAACCACTTGGTCATGTCCATAGCATTTGCAGCATTGGTCCCAGATCCGCCCCTAGCCATAGCAAAGTAGGTATCTAAATCGACGCCTTGGTTATCATGCCTAAATCTAGGAGGAATAGCCCCAAGCAGAGTCGTAGTATCGAGTACATGGTCGTAAAGAGAGAAATCCCCAGAGGGTATCAGATCTATACCTATAGACTTCTGAGTTTGCCAGTTATTTACTTGGATCTCCTTAGCCGTTTGCAAGAGATCTTCTTTGGATATCTTGCCAGACCAATAAGATTCCAGCGCTTTCTTTAACTCTCTGTTCTTACCAATCCTTGGATAGCCATGTATTGTAGCTAGAGCCATGCTTTACTCCTCTATTTCACTTATTTGCTGCTTGAGCTTCAGAACTATTGCTAGCAGTTGGACGCTTATCTATATCTAGCGCTTCAAAGACTTGTGCACATACATCGTATCTACCAAAAGACGGCATGAGGTAAATACCTTGTACGAGGTGTTGTGCTTGATGAACCAACTCCTGTGCGAGACGTACTCCCTCCTGTAGGCCATTGGAGCCGGCACGCCTCATAGCATCAAGTATATGCTCGGGTACATATATTCCCGGTACCTCGTTATGCATAAACTCCGCGTGCTTATAGCTTTGCAATGGTAGCACACCAAGTATAAAAGGAACCGGGATATTACCTACTCTATCAAGAAACTTTTGAAGATCCTCTACATCATACAGGGGTTGGCTCATGATAAGATGAGCACCAGCCTCTATCTTTTGCCACATCCTATCGATTTGGAACTCTAGGTCCTTAGCTGTTGGATCAACAGCAGCTGCTATGCAGAACCCGGCCTTGGCCCCTATCTGCTTACCTGCTAGATCGAACCCTTCATTCATTCTAGAAAGAGCCTTGATTAATCCGACGGAATCTATATCCCAAACACCTGTTGCATCTGGATAGTCTCCGAGGCTGGGAGGGTCGCCCGTAAGAGCTATGACGTTCCTTATACCCATAGCGTGAGCACCTATGAGATCGCTCTGTATGGCCATGACGTTCCTGTCTCGAGTAGTGAAATGTATGATCGCCTCGATAGGAGTGGTTTCTTGAATGAGCTTGGCTAGTGCTATACAACTCATTCTGACCCTCGCCATCGGGCTGTCACCTATATTGATCCACTTGACCCCCTTCTCGGCCAACATTTTCGCGCCCTCAAGAGTTTTGCGGGCACTTAACCCCTTAGGGGGATCTACCTCAACGCTAACTATGAACTCGCCCTTCTTTATTGCCTGTGCAAGCTTGGTAGGTTCAGGCTCTCCAGAGGGTACAGCGGTTATATACGGGGACTTCTGTTCAATATTAACAGTAACCGTAGTAGCATGATTGCCATCTTTGATTGCCGTAGCCATGGCGGATATATGGGCAGGCGTCGTACCACAGCAACCACCTACGATTACCGCACCAGCTGAAATGAATTTCTTCGCATACTCTGCAAAATATTCTGGAGTACTTATGTATACGAAGTGTTGGCCTCTACGAGAGGGTAACCCAGCGTTAGGCTGAGCCGATACCCTGTGTGCACCTGCAGCGATCAATCTCATTACAACGTCTAGTGTGCCTTGTGGCCCGACTGAGCAGTTGATACCAATTACATCTACATCCGAACCTTTCAACGCCTTTACGAAATCCTCAGGGGTATCACCGCCGTGAGTGAGCTCGTCTTCGCCAAAAGACATCTGAGCTATAATTGGTAGCTCACACACCTCCTTCGCAACTTCTATTGCAATCAATAGCTCTTCAAGCTCTGAGAAGGTCTCGAACATTATGATATCGGCACCCCCCTCAAGGAGCGCCTCTATCTGCTCATGGAAAGTATCGCTAATTATCCTATCTGTCAGAGAATTATATTCGGTTGCGGGCCTGCCTATTGGACCCACCGAACCCGCAATAAACGCTGGTACTCCAACTATCTCACGGGCCTCTCTAGCTATCTTTACCCCTCTTAGGTTTATATCCCTGACTTTTTTCTCTAGCCCAAATTCCTTTAGCCTGATTCTATTAGCTCCAAAGGTGTTAGTGGTTATGATCTCCGCGCCAGCCCTGAGATAATCTATATGCACACCGCTAACAAGGCTTGGATCCAATATATTGAGTTCGTCGAAGGATTTACCGTAAGGTACACCCCTCTCGTAGAGCTGCGTACCGATAGCTCCGTCCGAAAGTATTGGACCTTTTTCTAGTCGCTCTACAAAAGGATCTTTCATAATTTTATTGTATCCTCTCTATGTTATCAGGAGACAGCAATAGGCCCCTTGCGCAATGACAAGGGGCCTATAATGGTTGTCCCTTATCTTGCGACTTGGTCGCCGGAATTGGCACCTGGCGCTCCTAGGCGCTGGTTGCCGGGCTTCACAGGGCCGTCTCCCTCCACCTCTCTTGATAAGGTTGCTTATTTATTCTTTTATTGGAATAAGAATATGTGCTGGACCCCTTACATGTCAAGACTTATTACCCGTGTGATATTATAAGCTAATAAGTAAGAATCAAACTTATCAGAGAAGTTGTACCAAGAATAGGAGGTACCTTAGTGGCTGACAACTTCATGGAGGCCGAAAGACTATTATTTACTAGTGAATCCGTGACACAAGGGCATCCGGATAAAATCTGTGATCAGATTTCTGATGCTGTACTGGATGCTTTTCTTGCAATTGATCCTAACGCACGGGTAGCCTGCGAGGCAGCTGTGACGACTGGTTTAGTAATGGTCTTTGGTGAGATTACTCTGCGCGAGGGTTACGTGGATATACCCTCTATAGTTAGAGATACCGTGAAGGAGATAGGTTACACCTCGTCCGAGTACGGCTTTGACTACGAGACTTGTGGGGTTGTGACTTCTATCAAAGAGCAGAGCTCCGATATAGCTATTGGTGTAGATTCCTCGCTCGAGGTGAAGACATCTCACAACGTTGACCCTTATAATCAGCTAGGTGCTGGTGATCAGGGCATGATGATAGGCTTTGCTTGTGATGAGACTCCTGAGCTCATACCCATGCCTATATATCTGGCACATGCTCTTACAAAGCGATTAGACTATGTGCGCAAGTCAGGTATAGTGCCCTATTTCAGGCCGGATGGTAAATCTCAGGTAACGGTAGAGTATAGTAAGGGCAGGCCAGTAAGAGTTGATACGGTTGTCGTTTCTATTCAACATGATCCTGATGTTACCCTAGAGCAGATACGCAAGGATGTAAGGGAGCATGTAGTTGAAGCGGTAATTCCTTCTGAACTAATAGATAAGGACCTCAAGTTGTATGTGAATCCTACAGGAAGATTCGTATCTGGGGGCCCGAAAGCAGATGCTGGGCTTACCGGGAGAAAGATAATAGTTGATACCTATGGTGGTATGGCGAGACACGGAGGTGGTGCTTTCTCTGGCAAGGATCCTACCAAGGTAGATAGGT
>JBHORE010000159.1:0-8157 GCA_042408415.1 Thermobaculum sp. | reverse complement strand
TCGCCCTCGACGGCCTCCGCCACGCACTTGCGCAGGTGGTCCTCGAGCACTATAAGTGCCACCTCCTGAGCGGCAGCGTTCATGGCGTTGATCTGCTGGACCACATCTAGGCAGTAGCGATCATCCTCGATCATCCTGCGGATGCCTCGCACCTGTCCTTCTATACGGTTGAGCCGTCTTACGAGCTCTTCTTTATGATCAGCATAGCTGGACGCTCTATCCATACTCTATATTTTTACCTCATAACTTGACCTTTATGCTAGCATTATACTCCCTACATGTATATAGTATAATGCGTGTAGGGAGCATTATAGGAGGTTAGATATGGCACATACGCACACAGAGACTTTGATCGTCCCCGACATCTCCTGTAGCCACTGCGTCAGCAGGGTAGACAAGGCCCTACGCAACCTCGTAGGGGTGCGGGAAGTGTCGGTTGATCTGGATTCGAAGCGGGTCAGCATCCAGTTCGACCCTGATGTCACCTCGCTAGAGGCGATCAAGGCCGCTCTAGATGATATAGGGTACCCAGCTGCTAGCGTTGGCTAGGGGGATCAAAATGGCCCATCACGAACATCACGCACACGACCATCACGAGATGGGGCATAGAGGGCGCCCTAACGGAGCTACCAAGGCCAAGTTGCAGGCAGGGCACGAGCATGTCGGTCATGAATCTCATGCGGGTCACTCGGAGGCCACATTTGCACGCCTCTTCTGGGTATCGCTAGTGCTCACGATCCCGGTGCTAGTGTACTCGGAGCTCCTGCAGCACGTCTTGGGATACTCAGCACCAGCGTTTCCAGGATCGGCATGGCTTTCGCCGGCCCTATCCAGCGTCATCTACTGGTACTGCGGCTGGGTCTTCCTGAGAGGGGCTGTCTCGGAGATTTCCCAGGGACGCCCTGGCATGATGACGCTGGTGGGGCTGGCCATCACCACTGCCTACTTCTACAGCCTAGCGGTTACCTTCGGCCTCCTACGTGGTACGCCATTCTACTTCGAGCTGGCGACTCTTGTCACCATCATGCTACTAGGACACTGGATGGAGATGAGGGCTATAGGCCGGGCCCAGAGCGCGCTAGAGGAGCTAGCAAAGCTGCTGCCGGATACCGCCGAGCGCCTGGTGGACGACCATACCGAAGAGGTACCGGTAGCCGATCTACAGGTGGGAGACCTTATACTCGTGCGCCCAGGTGCGCGCGTGCCGGCCGACGGCCAGATAGAGAGGGGCCATAGCTCACTTGATGAGAGCATGATCACCGGTGAGTCCCGGCCGGTGGACAAAGGCGAGGGTAACGAGGTGGTCGCCGGCACGGTCAACATAGGTGGCGGGGCGCTGCACGTGAGGGTGACGCGCGTGGGGGAGGACACAGTGCTATCGGGGATAATGCGGCTAGTGCGGGAGGCGCAGGCCAGCCGAGGCAGGGCACAGGTGCTGGCGGACAGAGCCGCCTACTGGCTTACCCTCATTGCGGTGGCCGTAGCGATCGCCACTTTCGCCATATGGCTGTCGGTTAGAGGGCTAGATAACTACACCATCGAGAGGGTGGTATCCACCTTGGTCATCGCCTGTCCCCATGCACTGGGGCTTGCCATACCCCTAGTGGTAGCTATATCCACCACGATGGCTGCCCGCAGTGGCATCCTCGTGTGGGACAGGGCCGCGCTCGAGCGGGCTAGAAAGGTGGACGTAGTGGTGTTCGACAAGACAGGGACTCTAACGCTAGGACAGCAGGGCCTAGTTGACATGGCAGTCGTCGACGGCTTCAATCCGGAGACAGCGCTGTCGCTAGCTGCGTCGGCCGAGCAGCAGAGCGAGCACACCATAGCAAGGGCCTTGGTCACAGCTGCCAAGGATAGAGGCCTCTCTCTGAGCCGGGTGGATGATTTTAGTGCCCTCTCAGGCAGGGGTATCAGCGCCAAGGTGGGCACGCACCAGGTGCAAGTAGGAGGCCCAAGACTGATAGAACGAGATGGCCTTGGGCTACCTGAAGCCTTGGCAGATAGATCGAGCGAATGGAGCAAGCGCGGGCAGACTGTAGTGTACCTCGTGGTAGACGACAGACCAGTGGCGGCCTTCTCGCTGGCCGACGTCATAAGGCCCGAGAGCTACGAGGCCGTCAGGACCCTCAAGGAGATGGGAATAAAGGTCTCCATGCTGACGGGAGATTCAAAGGACGTCGCTAGATGGGTGGCATCGGAACTCGGGATAGACGAGTACTTCGCTGAGGTGCTCCCCGAGCACAAGCACGAGAAGATCCGCCAGCTGCAAGCAAAAGGCCTCATCATCGCTATGGTTGGCGATGGAGTCAACGATGCTCCCGCGCTGGCACAAGCCGATGTGGGGATTGCGATAGGAGCTGGCACGGACGTGGCGCGCGCCTCGGCAGCGATCGTGCTCGTGCGGGACGATCCCAGGGACGTAGCCAAGGTGATCGCACTAAGCCGAGCTAGCTACCGTAAGATGGTGCAGAACCTGGCGTGGGCCGCGGGCTACAACCTGTTGGCATTGCCACTGGCAGCCGGCGTGCTAGCACCTGTAGGGGTAGTGCTCCCACCTGCGGTGGGAGCACTGTTGATGTCGCTCAGCACCATAGCCGTCGCGCTCAACGCGCAGCTACTGCGCAGGCAGGTCCCCAGCACATAGCTCAAGGGTGTAAGCTAGCTGGAGGGCCACTCAGTTCCTCCATCTAATCGGCGTCGAGCCCGTCGCTAGGTCTAGCGCGCGGGCCTAGCACAGCATGGGGTCAACCTCCTACTGCTCGGGAGGGAAGCCGTACCTACCGTACAGCCGGACGAAGTGAGCCCCGATGACGGTGCGTCGGCGCACCAGGCCCTCGGGCCTCTTCTCGAACAAAGTGACCTCCTCCTGGCCCCCAGGGCCTATAGGCTGCACGAGCCTACCGCCGACGGCCAGCTGCTCCACGAGGGGTGGGGGCACCGCCGGAGACGCAGCGGAGACTAGGATCGCATCGAACGGGGCGTGCTCTGGGAGTCCCAAAGTACCATCCCCCACCACGATCTGGGCGTTCCCAACGCCCTGCCTCATCAGATTGGCCCTCGCCACGTCCGCGATATCGGGCCAGCGCTCTATGCTCCACACATACCTGGACAGGTAAGCCAGCAACGCCGTCTGGAAACCGTAGCCCGTACCAACCTCAAGCACCTTCTCCGAACCCTTCAGCTCGAGCGCCTCGATCATCCTGGCGGCGAGGGACGGCTGCGTGGTCACCTGCCCGTGCAGGATCGGCAGGGGCTCATCGTAGTAAGCACGCTCTACCAGGTACGAGGGCACGAACCCGGCCCTGGGCACCCTGCGCAGCGCCTCGACCACCCGCGGATCGCGCACGCCCGCGGCCATTACTTGGCGGACGAGGTCCTCCTGATCAGGATTTGCCGGCATACAGCGACATTATCCACCCTGTGTCCTGAGCATGCAACTCACCACGGGGCTTGCCTAAGACTAGGCTTGCCCTTATAATGGGAAGGTCTTGTAGCTGGCAATTCAGTGCGCACTTTGCAGGGAGGTAAGGGACTATGGCAGGGGTAATTCGCTGGGTAACCAAGGCCCATACCAGGGCCGAGGGCGCGGGGAGCAGAAACGGTCTCAAGCTCACAGCTTTCTGTCCCAGAACTTCCTGCGAAGTCGCCAGCTCGTCGACTACCTGCTCCAAAGCTCCGATATAGGTCCTGACGACACCGTCTACGAGATAGGTCCAGGCAGGGGCATCATCACCGAGCGCCTCGCACGTCGCTGCCGAGAGGTAGTGGCCATCGAGAAAGATCCTTCTCTGGTAGCGCGGTTGCGAACCGAGTTCGCGGACCTGCCGAATGTGCTCGTCCTGGAGGGGGATTTCCTGGAGCATGATCTGCCCAGGAGCCCTTACAAGGTGTTCTCCAACCCACCCTTCAGCATCACGGCGCAGATCGTGCAGAAGCTCACTGGTGCACTACGCCCGCCGGAGGATACCTATTTAATTGTGCAGCAGGAGGCCGCATGGAGGTACCTAGGCGTTCCCCACGAGACGCTCTCCTCGGTGCTGCTGAAGGCGAGTTTTGTGCCCTCGATCACCTATCGCTTCCGCCGCGAGGACTTCCATCCACACCCCGGCGTCGACGTGGTCATGTTGAGGTTGCTCCGCAGGCAGGTGGAGCCTGTGCCTTCGGGGATGAGGCAAGTGTATCGGGATTTCGTCACCTACGGTTTCATGGCATGGCAGCCGTCCCTTAAGGAGACGCTCGGCCCGCTCTTTGGCAGGGGCGGAGTAGATCGCCTGTGGAGGAGGTTGGACCTTCGGCCCGACGCAACCCCGACCTCCTTAGCTTTCGAGCAGTGGCTGGGGCTGTTCTACTCCTACCTGCTGCTGGAGTATCCTCGAGGCAAGCACCTCTTCTCAGGTGCAGAGGACAGGCTGCGCGCCCAACAAGCGCACCTGGATAAGCCTCGACGGACCCGCATCCGGCGGAATCAATAAACTTGGAGGTGTTCAACTTGACTTTGCCGGATCTATGGCGAGGCCCATTGTCTGGCCTGCTGGCTAGCATAGAGGATGAGGTCTGGGAGTCCTTGCTGCGCGAGGTCGCGCAGCAGGTGCACCAGATGCTGGGCAGGGAGCCGCTCTCTGCCTACGCCGCGGACGTCAGCGTATTGCTGGTGGGCTCTACTGCACTAGGCGTGGTGGACGAGGTCTCGGACGTGGACCTCCAGTTGGTGTGCCGAGAGCCGCTGGTTGAGGAGTTCAAGCGCTCCCACCGGGAGCTAGGGATCGTAGGTATGGAGGATGAGCTCTTCGTAGAGCTCGAGGTGCAGAGTGGTCGCGGCGGCCACTACACGCTGCGGACCGTGGAGTCGCTGGCCGAGGAGCTGGCGAGGGGCGAAGACTCGGCCCTGTGGCTGGCAGCCACGGCTTGCGCGCTGCACGACCCTATAGAGGTCGTCCGACTCCTCTCGCAGCACTACCCCTTGAGGGAGGAAGTGTGGCTGCAGAGATGTCGATCGACCTACGTGGCCTTCCGACAGGCAAGTAGGGTCATGGACAACGCCGCAGAGCGTGGCGACAGATGGGCGCTGCTTTGGGCCACCACCGAGGCCCTGCGTCAGGCTCACAGGTGCGCGCTGGCCGTGGACGGGGTACCAGCGCCCTACGACAAGTGGCTGCACGCGGTAGCCACCAGGTTTCCCACCGGCGCAGCCGTGGCGAAGGTCGCAGGAGATTGCTCGATGTTGTTATGCGACGACTCCACGTACCTGCCTGGACCACACAAACAAAACCACATCGTGATACTGCTAGAGGAGGTACGGTGTGTGCTCATAGATGGTCTCGCTTCTAAGGGCGTGCGAGATGACTGGCTCATGCATTGGTGGAGGCATCTGGACTGAGGACCTTCCGCCACGCTCTACTCTTCCTTATATATAATGAAGAGCTGCAGCAGATCACACAAGCCAGAGAGGTAGAACATGATCGATCAAATCCTGTCGGACAACTGGTGCCTCAAGCAGAGATCGCCCATCGCTAGCCTTGAGGAGGACTTCGATTCTCCCAAAGGTTGGATACGCGCTACGGTACCTGGGTACGTCCACCAGGACCTGATGCGCGAGGGCGTCATACCGGATCCGTTCATTGGTTTGGCGGAGCTCGAGGTCCAGTGGGTAGGCGATGCCGACTGGCTATACAAGTGCACCTTCGAAGCAAGCGACGAAGTCCTCTCGATGCCCTACGTGGACCTGTGTTTCGACGGTCTAGATACCTTTGCCACCGTTTGGCTCAACGGCCAGGAGATCCTGCGGGCTGACAACCAATTTGTGCCCTATAGAGTGCCAGTCAAAGACGTTCTAAGAGAAGGATCCAACGAGCTGCGGCTGCTGTTTGAGTCGCCGCTGAGAGTGGGCCGTAGGCTCCAAGATGAGCACGGCCAGATGCGTGCCTGGAACGGCGACCCCAGCAGGGTCTACGTGCGCAAGGCTCAGTACCACTACGGATGGGACTGGGGGCCGACTCTGCTGGCGATCGGACCATGGCGAGAGATTAGGCTGGAGGGCTACAGCGTCAGGATAGACACCGTGAGGATCCTGCACGAGGTGGCCCCGGACCTGTCGTCAGCGGCAGTCAGGCTGTACCTGGGGCTGGAGGGTGATCTGGAGGGCCGCGAGGTGCTTGTACGCCTGCTAGATCCTGCAGGGCACCCAGCACACACTGACCTGATAGTGGCGCGCAACCACATCGAGCACGAGTTCGACCTGCAGTTCCCGCACCTCTGGTGGCCGCGAGGTCACGGCCCTCAAGCCATGTACACCCTGCAGGTGAGCGTGCGCGAGGGCGACACCACGCTCGCTAGCCATACCCTGCGCACGGGCTTCCGGAGGCTACGACTCCTGCAGGAGCCGGTGGAGGGGGAAGAGGGTAGCAGCTTTACCTTCGAGGTCAACAACGTACCCCTGTTTTGTGGGGGATACAACTGGATACCTGCAGACTCCTTCACCACGCGAGTGGACCGCCCTAGATACGAGCGCTGGCTAAGGCTGGCAGCCGAAGGCAACGCCACCATGCTGCGCGTGTGGGGCGGCGGGATCTATGAGGCCGACGCCTTCTACGAGGTATGCGACGAGCTGGGACTGCTCGTCTGGCAGGACTTCATGTTTGCCTGCGGGATGTACCCCGCCCATGAGGAGTTCCTTGAGAGCGTCCGCAAGGAGGCAGAGTCGGCCATTACCCGGCTCCACATGCACCCTTCCATAGTGATCTGGTGCGGCAACAACGAGGACTACCAGGTGGCACAATCCATCGGCGCCTATGACCCTGACATCTCACCGGAGGAGGCCCGGGATACCTTCCCTGGACGCATGATCTACGAGCACGTGCTCCCCGAGGTGTGCGCCAGGCTAGATCCGAGTCGTCCGTACTGGCCGGGCAGCCCGTACGCGGGCGCGGACCCCAATGACCCCACCAAGGGCGACCGCCACGTATGGGAGGTGTGGCACGGCCAGTTGGCGCCCTACCAGCGGTATCCCAGTTTCAGGTCCCGCTTCGTGAGCGAGTTCGGGATGCAGGCCCTGCCCTCTCAGCGCACCATCGAGGCTTTCGCCCCCCCTTCCGAGCGCTACCCAGAGAGCCGGACGCTGGAACACCACAACAAAGCCCAGGACGGCCCCAGGAGGATAGCAGTCTACCTCTCGGATAACCTGCGTGCGCCTTGTGGCCCGGCAGAAGCGGTGTACGCTACGCAGCTGGTGCAGGCCGAGGCCCTGGCGGCTGGGATCCGCGGCTGGCGTAGGGAGTGGAGGGGCAGGGGAAGGTACGGCTGCAGCGGTGCTCTCGTCTGGCAGCTCAACGACTGCTGGCCCGTCACGAGCTGGTCGGTGGCTGACTACTACCTCCGACCCAAGGCAGCATACTACGTAGTACGGCGGGAGCTCGCGCCCATCACCATAGGCTACAGCCGGGAGGGCTCCAGGCTGCAGCTGTGGTGCTCCAACCTCACGGGCGAGCCGCTCTCCGGGGAGCTGGAGGTCACCCAGTGGTCCCTATTGGGGGAGAAGATCCTACGGACATCCCTGGAGGTCAACGCCCCCGCGTACGGAAGCGTCGAGCTGGGAGAGGTCCACGTGCACGCCTTCCGCACCACCGTGGTGGGCCTCCGCCTGCTGGCCGGGGGGAGGGTGATTGCTAGGGCGGCCTCATGGCCGGAGCCCCTCAAGTATCTGCGCATGCCCAAGGGCGGGCTGGACATAGCAATCGACGGGCAGAAGCTGAGGCTGCGCACCACAAGGCCCCTCAAGGGCGTCGTCCTCGAGGCTGAAGGAGATGTTGCCTGGAGCGACAACGTCCTCGACCTGCTACCCCAGGACGAGCAGGTGGTGGTCGCCGAGGGGCTTGAGGGCGAGATCCAGGTGCGCTACCTTGGAGATACCTGGGATTAAGGTTTGCATGTTATGTCGAGTGTTGCTATAATAATAGCGGATCCCAACTCATTCCCCCCTCCTTGACTCCCGGCTCCCCCAGGCCGGGAGGCCAGCGCCGACGGGTGCCCCCTCCTCCCCCGTCGGCGCGGAGGCCCCTCCCAAGGGATCTATCGCGCTCTTTCCGCTTAAAAACAGCGGGAGGAGCAGTCCGCCACTCCTGCTCCTCCATCTCTATGAGGGATGTCTTATAATTCCGC
>JBHORE010000157.1:0-4898 GCA_042408415.1 Thermobaculum sp. | reverse complement strand
GGCGGTAACGGCGGTCCAGCGAGGTCCACATTGATAGCCGCCCTCTATCTGTACCAGAACGCCTTTCGCTACTTCAAGATGGGCTACGCCAGCGCCATGGCCTGGATCCTAGTCCTGATCATACTGGTGATAACCCAACTGACCTTCAGAACCCTCTCCAGGCGTATATACTACGGAGGTGCTTAGCATGACCCTACCCAGCACGAGCAGCGAGCAAACCTACATGCAGGAGGTCGGTGCGACCAGGATACCGGCTATCACAAGGCAGAGGAGGCGTAGCACCAGAAGCATCCTGCAGAGCCTGATTGCCCATATCATGCTCATATTTTTGAGCGTGGTGTTCTCCATCCCGTTCTTCTGGATGGTCACAGGGTCCTTCAAGACCAACCAGCAGCTTAACGCCTTCCCTCCGGTCTGGATACCCGACCCGATCACCCTGGAGCACTATCTGTACGGGCTCAGGGTAGTGCCGTTCGCCAGGTACATCGTGAACACGCTGATCATCTGCGGCTTCTCAGTCGTTGGCGTGGTCCTGTCCAGCGCCATGGTGGCCTATGGCCTTGCCCGGATAGACTGGCCTTTGCGCACGCCTCTGCTGATCATCATCCTGGCAACGACTATGATCCCCTTCTACGTGACCATGATCCCGCTCTTCACCCTGTTCAGGAGCATGGGATGGACCAACACTTTCCTCCCGCTGATCGTGCCCGCGTTCTTCGGGAGCCCGTTCTATATCTTCCTGCTCAGACAGTTCTTCATGACGATACCCAGGGAGCTATCTGAGGCGGCCAGGGTGGATGGTGCCAACGAGCTCCTGATATTTGCGCGCATCATCCTGCCGCTGTCAGTGCCCGCCCTGGCCACCGTGGCCCTCTTCCAGTTCCTGGGAGCTTGGGGCGATTTCCTAGGGCCGTTGATCTACCTGAACGACCCCAACAAGTACACTGTATCTCTAGGGCTGTCCTTCTTCCAGGGGCAGTACACAACAGATTTCGGCGCTCTGATGGCGGCCAGCACGGTCATGCTCTTGCCGGTGGTGATCCTGTTCTTCTTCACCCAGAAGACGTTCATTCAGGGCATCACGCTTACGGGCATCAAGGGGTAGGGTATGCAGTGGCAAGCTAGCTGGATATGGCTCGAGGGTGAGCCCAGCCCTCGCAATGACTGGGTGTGCTTTCGCAAGGGCTTCGAGCTCGACCGAAGTGCCTCACCGCTTGAGGAGGCCAAGCTCTCCATAACCGCGGATTCGAGGTACGTCCTGTACGTCAACGGCCAACTAGTTGGTCGGGGCCCGGTCAGGTCCTGGCCTTTCGAGCAGTCCTACGACACCTACGACCTACGCCACCTGCTACACCCCGGCCGCAACTGCCTGGCGGTACTGGTGACGCACTTCGGCGTCTCGACCTTCTCTTACGTCCGAGGTAGAGGGGGGCTGCTAGCGCAGCTCGAGCTCTCTAGCGGCGATGATCGCACAACCATTGGGACTGACGGGTCTTGGAAGGTGCACAGGCACCTAGGGTACAGCCGACGCACCACGCGCATATCCCCGCAACAGGGGTTCGTCGAGCAGCTCGACGCTCGTGCCTGGTCCAGCGAGTGGAAGGATCTCATGTACGACGACTCCGGCTGGGAAGATGCCATGATCGTAGGCCCCGTGGGCACTCCCCCCTGGGAGCAGCTCGTACCTAGGGATATCCCGTTCCTGACAGAGGAGGTGCTTCACCCCACGAGGGTCGTTTCCTTGCACTCAACAGTCCCGCCGAAGATAGCCGTGGCAGTGGACATGCGCGCCATCATGATGCCCGATAGTGCCGACCATGCTGAGCAGGTGCAGTACGCAGGCTTCCTGGCCACGATCCTGAGGGCCGATGGCGAGGGCACCGCCAGGCTCCTGCTCTCCAAGCCATGGATAGGCGACGGGATAGCTGCAAGCATCAACGGGCAGGTGTACGGAGCGGAGCTGATGTCGCGCACCCCCACGGGCCGAGAGCTCGAAGTGGAGCTCTCGGCAGGAGACAACCTCCTGCTAGTGTACGTCTGCGGCAGCGACCACGCCGATCCCCTGCGGCTGGCGCTGGACTCCGATCTGGGGCTGGAGCTTGTGTCCCCTACGGGAGGGGAGTCGGCGTTCGTCGCGATCGGGCCACTGGCCTCACGGGTGGTGCGCAACTTCGACTTCAGCCAGCCCCTAGAGTACGACGAGACCGCCGTCCGACGGATAAGCAGCTGCGCTTCGGTGGCAGACCTGCGCGCTTGGTCACACCTTCTGCGTTCCGTGCCGCCAGAGCTGGTCAGTCCGGCAGACGTTTTCACGCTGTGCACCTGGACAAGGCAAAGGACGGAGCTCACCACTGGGAAGGAGCTGGAGGCCATGGTGTTCCCTAGCAAGGACCCAGGCTTGGTACCCATCCTGCGGGCGGGAGATACCGAGCTAGTGCTCGACTTCGGGCAGGAGGTTTCCGGATACCTGTTCCTGGACGTGGAGGCTTCGGAGGGTACCTTGATCGACCTTTACGGCTTCGAGTTCATGGAGGACGACTACCGGCAGGACACAGTAGGGCTGGACAACACCTTGCGCTACACTTGCAGGGAGGGCAGACAGCACTACGTCTCACCCCAGAGACGCGGCCTACGCTACCTGATGCTGACCGTAAGGGAGGCTAGGGCTCCCCTACGCGTGCACGGCGTGGGTGTGGTGAAGAGTACCTATCCGGTCTCCCATGTAGGCACCTTCCGGTGCTCGGACCCGCTGCTGAACGACATCTGGGAGATCAGCAGGCTCACGACCAAGCTGTGCATGGAGGACACGTTCGTGGACTGCCCGGCCTACGAGCAGACTTTCTGGGTAGGCGACAGCCGCAACGAGGCGCTCACAGCCTACTACCTCTTCGGTGCCGAGGAGCTGGTGAGGAGGTGCCTTCGACTAGTGCCCGGCTCGAGGCGCTACACACCGCTCTACATGGACCAGGTGCCCAGCGGCTGGGTGAGCGTCATACCTAACTGGACGTTCCTGTGGGTGATGGCCTGCAGGGAGTACTACGAGAGGACGGGCGACCTAGCTTTCGTTCAAGATATCTGGCCAGATATCCAATACACCCTGGACCACTACCTGCAGCACATCAACGATGACGGGCTGCTTGAGATATCGGCTTGGAACCTGCTGGACTGGGCGCCCATAGACCAGCCCAACAGCGGTGTGGTCACCCATCAGAACTGTTTCTTCGTGCGCGCCCTCAAGGATGCCGACGAGCTGGGGCAGAGCGCTGGAGACGAAACGGCAGGGAGGTACGCGGAGAGAGCCCGGGAGCTAGCAGCAGCGATCAACACCCATCTCTGGTCGGATGAACACAAGGCCTACATCGACAGCATCCACGCCGATGGCACTAGGTCATCGGTGATCAGCATGCAGACGCAGGTGGTAGCTCTGCTGACCGGCGTCGCCGAGGGGGACAGGGCGGAAGTCGTTCGGAGCCACATCGCATCCCCTCCAGCCGGATGGGTGCAGATAGGCAGCCCGTTCATGTCCTTCTTCCTCTACGAGGCCATGGTACGTCAAGAGATGTACGCCCAGATGCTCGAGGACATCAGGCAGAAGTACGGCCTCATGCTGGAGCACGGGGCGACCACGTGCTGGGAGACCTTCCCCGGGGCCGCCGACCACGCATGGCAGTGGCTGCGAGTGTACCTCGCTCCGAGGGCCCCGGGCTATTTCCTGGGAGCGTACGTGCTGGGGGTTAGACCCGGAGGGCTAGGGTGGCACAGGGTGATCGTGGCCCCGCAGCCGTGCGACCTAGCTTGGGCCCGCGGCAGCGTACCACTGCCTCGAGGAGATAGAGTGGACGTCTCCTGGAGGAGGGAGAGGCAGAAGCTGCTGCTCCGCGTGGAGAGGCCTCAGGAGGTGGAGCTGGAGGTCGTGCCTCCAGAGGAATACGAGCTCGAGCTTGATGAGAGGGTGAGACAAACAACTCAGTAGCAGACACAAGGAGGATATATATGGAAAGACGCGAACCAAGGAGGGCGAAGGTCGGAGTGTTCGGGGTGGGGCTTGCGGCCTACTGGCCCCAGTTCCCCGGACTCCGTGAGAGGCTGGAGGGCTATCAGCAGCACGTAGAGTCGGAGATCTCTAAGTGGGCGGAGGTCGTGTCGGCAGGGCTGGTGGACACGGCCCCAGCAGCTTACGAGGCTGGTAGGCTCTTCTCCCGGGAGATGGTCGACCTGCTGATCTGCTACACCGCCACTTATGCCACTAGCTCACAAGTGCTGCCGATCGTACAGGAGAGGCGCGTGCCGGTGGTGGTGCTCAACCTGCAGCCGACGGCTGCACTGGACTACGAGCACACCGACACAGGTGAGTGGCTAGCCAACTGCTCTGCCTGCTGCGTGCCCGAGATCTCATGCGCTTTCGAACGCTCCGGGATAGACTTCAACGTGGTTTCCGGCATGCTCTTCGATGACGAGGAGACCTGGAGAGAGATTCAGGAGTGGTGCGAGGCGGCCATGGCCGTGGCCAACCTCAGAGGGGCGCGCTTCGGATTCCTGGGGCACACCTACCCCGGCATGCTGGACATGTACTCCGACTTCACGATGATCCACGCCCAGCTGGGAGCGCATGTTGAGGTGCTCGAGATGGACGACCTCAAGGATCGAGTGTTGGACGCCACGCCTGAGGAGGTCCGGCGCAAGATAGAGGAGGCGCGTGAGATATTCGAGCTTGACAGGAGCGTGACCAGCGAGAACCTGGAATGGGCCGCTAAAGTGGCGGTGGGGCTGGAGAAGCTGGTGGAGGACTTCGACCTGGATGCCCTGGCCTACTACTACAGAGGCACGAGGGGAGACCTCTACGAAAGGATCGGCGCTGGCATGATCCTGGGCAACTCCATCCTCACGGCCAACGGCGT
>JBHORE010000155.1:0-7520 GCA_042408415.1 Thermobaculum sp. | reverse complement strand
ACCCTCAGCGCTTGAGGAACACGAGAGGCTGAACAAGATCAAGGGGCTGGCGGTGTTGGCTTCGGATGCTATCTCCTCGGTGGCCTATGGTCCCGAGGCAATCATGAGGATCCTGATCACCGCCGGCTTAGCCTACCTATCCCTCACCATGCCCATAGCCATCGCCATAGCCGTGCTCATAGCCATCGTGGCCTTCTCCTATCGACAGACGATCAAGGCTTATCCTTCGGGTGGAGGGAGCTACATAGTTGCTAGCGAGAACCTGGGGCCACTTCCGGGCCTGGTGGCCGCGGCCTCGCTGCTGTTCGACTACATCCTCACGGTAGCGGTATCCATCGCCTCGGGCACTGCGGCGATCACTTCCTTGTTCCCTAGGCTTCTGCCCTACACGGTGGAGATCACTGTGGGCGCGATCCTCTTCATCATGTTGGTCAACCTGAGGGGTGTTCGGGAATCGGGCACAGTGTTCACGCTGCCTCCGTACATATTTATCGCAAGCGTGTACGTTACTATAGCTGTAGGACTCTATAAGTTAATGTTGGGTGGTGGGCTGCACTACACGCCTCCGCCCTCGTCGGTGCATCCAGGTGGCAAGCAGTTTGGGCTGTTGTTGTTGCTAGCTGCCTTCTCTGAGGGCTGCTCGGCGATGACCGGTACGGAGGCGATAGCTAACGGTGTGCCAGCCTTTAAACCTCCTGAGTGGCGGAACGCTCGTACTACTATGACCTGGATGGCAACAATCTTGGCTACCTTGGTGGTGGGCGTCGGCTTCCTGGCCACTCACCTGCACGTTTTGCCCGCCACGGACGAGACCGTGCTATCACAGATAGGGCGCACGGTATTTGGCCCAGGGCCTATGTGGTGGGTGCTGCAGGTGTCCACGGCGCTCATATTGGTGCTGGCGGCCACCACCGCCTTTATGGACTTCCCGAGGCTCATGTCCATCCTGGCCAAGGATCGCTACGCCCCCAGGGTGTTCCAGTACAGGGGAGATAGGCTGGCGTTCACGAGCGGGATCATCGCCCTGTCCGTGGTGGCGATCGTGCTGGAGCTTGTGTTCCGTGGCAGCGTTGAGAAGCTGATACCGCTGTATGCTGTTGGGGTGTTCACGAGCTTCACCCTCTCCCAGTCCGGCATGGTGGTGCATTGGCGCAGGGAGCGCGAGCGTGGTTGGAAGCGGTCGGCCATCATTAATGGCGTAGGGGCTGTGGTCACGGGAGTGGTGACGCTGATCATCGGCGTGACGAAGTTCACCCACGGCGCTTGGATCGTGATCATACTGGTCCCCGTCACGGTGACCGTCTTCTGGGCGATCCACAAGCACTACATGCGGCTGGAGGGTGCCAGGGGCACAGAGCTGCCCACCGACCCCAAGCAGATCAGGATCAGGGCTGTGGTCCCGATTCGCGACCTAGGGGTGCAGGCCAAGCAAGCGGTGGCCTTTGCACAGGCTATGACCCAGAACAACGCTCGCGTGGTCGCGGTGCACGTGGAGGATGACCCCAGGGAGGCGGAGGAGCTGCGCAAGGAGTGGTACAAGTGGAATCCCGAGGTGGAGCTGCTGATCATCGAATCGCCCTACAGGTCGCTGTTGCGCCCCCTGCTGGCCTACATAAGCGCCCTCAAGAGCACCTATCCGGAAGACACGGTGGTGGTGGTGCTGCCGGAGTTCGTGCCCTCGCACTGGTGGGAGCAGCTGCTACACAACCAGACGGCCCTCCGGATCAAGGCTGCGCTGCTGTTCTACCCGGGCGTGGTCGTGGCTAACGTGCCCTATCACCTGGAGAGGTAGCTTCAGACCTCTCCATGGACTCCATCAGCCTCGTCTCCCCCCGCCGGATGGCGAGGGCGACCAGCAGCAAGCCGGCTACCAGCGCAGCAATAGACAAGATCCTCATTGGCCCCTCCAGCTCGGATATCCTCGACCCCAAGAAGTAGCTCAGCAGGCCGTAGATGGATGCCCACGAGATGCCGCCTAAGGCGTTGTACAGCAGGAAGTGCTCCCATCGCATGGCGTTGGTGCCCGCTAGGAAGGCCGCCCAGGTACGCAGGAGGGAGACGAAGCGTCCGAAGAACACGATCCTGCCCCCGTAGCGGGCAAAGAGCCACCTGCCCAGCGCCAGGCGCCTTTCGTCCAGTCGCAGGTACCTCCCATAGCGGGCCAGCAGCCGCTGTCCGCCCGTGCGACCCACCCAGTATCCCAGGTTGTCTCCCGCGATTGCTGCAACAGAAGCTATAGCTATGACCCATCTTATGTCCAAGGAGTGGGAGGTGCCGGCGAGCACCCCGGCAGCTATGAGCATAGTCTCCCCGGGCATGGGGATCCCCATGCTCTCTGCCGCTATCAACAGGAAGAGCGCCAGGTAGCCGTAGGTGGCGAGCAGGTGCTCGATCGGCAGGTGAATGCCCATCTTAGCCCACTCGTCCTTTGGGGCTGAGAACTATGGACCTTCGTGCGCACCTCATAGTGAGAGTATGGGGCATAGCGGCCACGAAGGCAAGCTACGGGCTGCCTGTGGCCGAGCGCACCGCTGACAGGAAGTGTTGCACAAACTCGGGGAAGGAGTCGTGCACCTCATCTGGTGGTGGTGAGTATCGGGACTCGTCGCCAGGGCGATATTTACCTGTACGCACTAGTATCCCCTTGGCTACCCCCGCCCGCTTGGCCGCTGCCACATCAACGTCGGCGTCATCTCCCACCATCGCCACATCCTGTGGCCGTAAGGCCATGGCCCTGCAAGCTTCCAGGAATATTCCAGGTTCGGGTTTACCGAACACCAGCGCCTGCTTGCCAGTAGCTTCCTCGAACAGGGCCACGAACGGCCCGACGTCGAGCGCCGGCCCATCGGGAGCGCGCCATATGCGCGTCCTGCCCAGCGCTATGAGCTGGGAACCTCCAAGCAGGAAACGGAGGATGCGGTTCAGCCTGCCGTAGGTCACATCCTCTCCCATGTCGCCCAGGACCACGTAGCGTGGGCGTCGGTCGTCCTCGCGCACTCCCACCTCTTGGAAGTCCTCCTTGGCCTCCTCCCTGACGGCCAGGTAGGCGGAGGCGCGCTTGGAGACCAGGAACCTTGCCGCCGCCACCGCTGGGGTGAAGATCTCCTCGTGGTCCACGGAGTACCCCATGGACAGCAGGCGCATCGCCAGCGCCCTTCGGCTTCTCTGCGATGAATTAGATACTAACCTATAGGGTATGCCCTCGGACGCGAGCGCACGCAATGCTTCGGGCCCTCCAGGAACGGCCCTGCCAGCGTCCACCAACACACCATCTATATCTAACAATAAACCCTTGATGTCCATCTGCCTCACCATCCCGATCTTGCTATAGGCGAATTGTACAACAAGCGGTGGGTATGTTACTGTCCAGGCTTGACAAGTAACTACAACCGATATATTTTATTACCCTGGATATGTACTATACTGGTCTAATAATTAGCTTGGTTAAACGGTTGATAGCATTAGAGAGGAGTACTTGGTGGCAGGAGAGGGTAGTAACGGTTACGCTCCGATCTTACAGGTCAGGCATCTCACCAAACACTTCCCTGTGGGCACGCTATTCTCCCGCAAGAGCGTGCACGCCCTGGAGGACGTCAGCTTCGACATAGGCAAGGGGAAGGTGGTGGCCTTAGTGGGTGAGTCGGGCAGCGGCAAGAGCACCACCGCCCGGCTGATCGCCAGGCTGATACCGGCCACTAGTGGAGAGATAGTCTTCAAGGGGCAAGACGTGCTCAAGTCCGAGCCCCGCAAGGCATCTCTGAAGTACCGCAGCGAGGTGCAGATGGTGTTCCAGGATCCATTCGGTTCCCTTAACCCGGTGCACACCATCGGACATCACCTGGAGCGCCCGCTGCTCATCCACAAGAAGGTATCCGGCAGGGGCGAGCTGCGAGACAGGGTGCACGAACTGCTTGCATCTGTGGGCTTGAACCCTCCGGAGGACTTCGCAGCTAAGTACCCGCACCAGCTCTCCGGTGGGCAGAGGCAGAGGGTCGCCTTCGCGCGCGCCCTCGCGGTGGATCCCGAGCTGATGCTTGCCGACGAGCCCATATCGATGCTCGATGTCTCGATCCGCATAGGTATCCTCAACCTCATGGAGCGCCTGAAGGAGGAGCGGGGCATCAGCTATCTTTACATAACTCACGACATAGCCAGTGCCCGTTACATTGGTGACGAAGTCAACGTCATGTACGCGGGCAGGATGGTGGAGGGTGGTGACAGCGAGGCCGTGATCACGCGTCCCGCACATCCCTACACGCGCCTGCTGCTCTCGGCCGTGCCCGACCCCCATGCTGGCCTGAAGAAGAGGAGGCTGGAGGCCAGAGGCGAGGTGCCATCCCTGATTGACCCCCCGCCAGGGTGTCCGTTCGCGCCACGGTGTCCGCATGTGATGGATATCTGCAGGCAAGTTATGCCCGGAGTGGAGGTGGTGGAAACCAACCATTGGGTTAGGTGTCATCTATATGGGCCAGGCAGAGATGCTCATGTCGGCGACTCCAGCAATGTGAGCTCGCATGGCGTCTGATAGCTTGAGCCATGGGCGCTATGTATGTAAAGGAGGTGGTTCTATAGGGTTTTAAGTCTGGTCTTATCTACCTTGCTGGACTTGACCCTTACTTACTAAGCCAAATTCGTCGAAGCATGAGCTATTTGAAAGGAGTAGTAAAATTGGCAGAAGGTAACAAGCTTGATAGGAGGAAATTCCTGCGGATCTCCGCTGCGGCGGCCGGAAGTGCCGTATTGGTGGCATGTGGAGGTGGTGCGGGCAGCACCCCCACCACTACTACTGGAGGGGCCTCTCCTAGTCCATCCGCTGCTTCCCCCAGTCCTTCGACCGCATCGCCCAGTCCATCGGCAGCCTCACCCAGCCCATCGGCAGCCTCGCCGTCTCCGGCGGCTTCTGCGACGCCGGCTGCTTCTCCTGCTGGTAGCCCCACACCTGCGGCTACCCAGCCTACTGGTGGGCAGACCTCGGGTGGGGGCAAGGCGCTAACCGTCTCCGCTCAACTGCAATCTACTTGGATACGCAACTTCAACCCGTTCTCGGCCAACAACCTCTGGCCAACCACCAACGGCATCTATGAGCCGATGATCATCTACAACACCGTCAAGCAGCAGGTGGTGCCCTGGCTGGCGACCAAGTGGGAGTGGAGTGATGATAACAAGACCCTGACTTTCACGGTCCGTGACGGTGTAAAGTGGTCGGATGGTCAGCCGTTCACGGCTAAGGATGTAGAGTTCACGTTCAACTACATGCGTCAGAATAAGGGGCTAGTGGGTGGTGGCTCTGGCGCCTGGGAATATCTGAGCTCGGTTAAGGCTCTAGATGAGAAGACGGTGCAGTTCAAGTTCAAGAAGCTCTACACTATAGGGTTCTACGATATCGGTGGGCAGGTGATAGTGCCGGAGCATATCTGGAAGGACGTGAAGGATCCTGCCAAGTTCACCAACCCCAACCCGGTGGCCACCGGCCCATTCACTCAAGTCAAGACCTTCCGTAATCAAGTGTACGAGCTGGGCAAGAACCCCAACTACTGGCAGCAAGGCAAGCCGTACATCGAGGTTTTGAGGATGCCGGCCTACCCAGGCAACGACCAGGCGAACCTAGCGACCATAAAGGGCGAGGTTGATTGGGCCGCGAACTTCATCCCTGATATCCAGCGCACTTTTGTCGCCAAAGATCCTCAGCACTTTGGGTATTGGTTCCCAGCGTTGGGTGCGGATGTGATGCTGTACCTAAACACCACCAAGAAGCCTTTCGATGATCCCAACGTCCGCAAGGCCATCAGCATGGCGATCAACAGGGATCAGATAGCTAAGGTGGCTGAGTATGGATACACCCACCCTGCTGATGCCACTGGCCTGAGCGATGCCTACAGCACCTGGAAGAGTCAGGAGGCCATACAGAAGGGGGACTGGGTCAAGTACGATCCCAACAAAGCCAACCAGATGCTTGATGCAGCTGGCCTTAGGCGCGGCGCTGGTGGCATCCGCACCTATCAGGGCAGACCGCTGGTCTACCAACTCAACGTGGTGGCTGGGTGGACCGACTGGGTCTCCGCCTGCCAGATCATGGCCCAAAACCTCAAGCAGGTGGGCTTCAACGTCTCGGTCAAGAGCTACGATTACAACGTCTGGTTCGATAAAGTCCAAAAGGGCGATTTCGATATGTCAATAGGTTGGAGCTCTGGAGGCCCAACTCCGTTCAACTTCTATCGTGGCCAGATGTCTAGGCTGAGTTACCAGCCTATAGGCACGGCTGCTGGCGAGAACTGGCATAGGTATAAGAACGAACAGGCCGATAAGCTGCTAGATCAATTTGCTGCTACTTCTGACATTAACGAACAGAAGAAGATCGCCGAGCAGCTCCAGCTGCTGTTCGTCGAGAATGCTCCATCTATCCCATTGTTCCCTGGCCCGATGTGGTACGAGTACAACACTCGGCGCTTCACGGACTTTCCTAACGAGAAGAACCCATATGCGGTAGGGTCTACTTGGATGCCTGAGGCTCTGATCGTTCTCACCACAGTTAAGCCTGAGTAGAAGTAATATATGGGTGGTGGCTAGCAATATATGCCACCACCCAGCTCTCTAGATAAGCGAAAGGAATAGAGCTATGAGGTTCTTAATCAGGAGGATAGGCTTCTACTTGATAGCTGCTTGGGCTTCCATCACCTTGAACTTCTTCCTGCCTCGCGCTATGCCTGGGGACCCAGCCTCGGTGATCTTCGCCTCCTTCAGGGGGCAGCTCAGGCCAGAGCAGCTACAGAGCCTGAAGGAAGCCTACGGATTCGTAGAGGGGCCGCTTTGGAAGCAGTATTTCACCTACCTTGGTCAGATATTTTCCTTCAACTTCGGCATATCTATATCGTCCTTCCCCGCCAAGGTCACCACGGTGATCTCTACGGGCCTGGCCTGGACGCTGCTGCTGGGTGCGGTAACTTTGATTCTGGGCTTCCTGCTGGGCAACCTACTGGGTATACTGGCGGCCTGGAGGAGGGGAAGTTGGATCGATACGGTCTTGCCTCCCCTTACCATATTCGTGGGCTCTTTCCCTTACTTCTGGTTCGCTATGCTGCTTCTGTTCTTGTTGGGCTTCAAGATGAACATCTTCCCCATGGGACATGCCTACGCGGATAACCTCGCGCCCCAGCTCAGTTGGAGGTTCATCTGGAGCGTGATCTACCATATGATCCTGCCCGCGCTCACGATCATCATCGTGTCCATTGGTGGCTGGCTGCTGGGGATGCGTAATACCATGATATCCGTTCTGGGAGAGGACTACGTGACGATGGCAGAGGCCAAGGGCCTACCCCAGCGGCGTGTCATGTTCAACTACGCTGCCCGCAACGCCCTGCTGCCGAGCGTCACCTCGTTCGGCATGGCGTTGGGCTTCGTCGTCAGCGGCCAGATAGTCACCGAGATAGTATTCAGCTATCCAGGGGTGGGCTTTCAGCTTTACAGGGCCGTGCAGAACCTAGACTACCCACTGATGCAGGCGCTTTTCCTGATGATCACTC
>JBHORE010000153.1:0-13857 GCA_042408415.1 Thermobaculum sp. | reverse complement strand
GTGATGTGGGCGTGTACCCTGCCTTCTATCACGAGCCCAGTGACCGCCAGAATGTCGTAGGGGCCCTCGCCTTGGAAGAACCTATCCACCGTAGGCAGCTCCGGCTTGCCCACCACGTGCGCCCGGAAACGCCGGAGAGATCCCACACCGCTGACTATGGCAGCCTGTCGCAGACCTGCAGCCTCAACGGCGCCGCGCAGCCCCACCAGCAGGTCCTCGTTGGGATCGAACCTGATCAGCGCCACCTTGCCGGCCGAGGTCGTTGATATCCGCATCTACCTGCCCTCCATCTCGTCTAGGTATCGCCTCAGCCTCCTGAGCCTGACCACGAAGGCGGCGTGCAGACCCTCGGCCGTCTCCCGAATCGTTCTACGGTTGTTGGTGTAGGGATCCTGTCGAGTGGCCTCGTCGACCTGCGTGATCCACTCTTCGGGAATTTCACCTGCGCCGCGGAGGGAACCCGCCAGGCCGCCGGCGATGGCTGCTAGACAGTCAGTGTCACGTCCGAAGTTGACCGCGCACAGAATGGCCTTTGTGGGATCGCCGTGGGTGGCGGCGAATATAGCTAGCCCCTTCGTGACCACCTCGCTGGCGTAGGAGGCGCCGTAGGGGATGTGCTCCCCACCGTAGTAATGCCGGTAGAACGCCTCTCTCAGAGCTTGTGGCTCCCTATGCGTTGCAGCCAGATCCAGTGCCCACTCCAGCTGTTGTCCTATGTAGTCGTACATCGATCTAGACCCCCGCGAGTCCCGGTAGAGCGCATACCTCTGAGCCACCTCGAGCACCGACTCCACGGTGGCCTCCTCCCTGCAGGCCTCCGCGACGGCGGCGTTGTACAGCGACGCCCACCTTAGAGCGGCGCTGCCGTCGGGAGCATAGACCCTGCCGACCTCGAAGGTGTCCCTGGCGGCCGATTCGGGATCACCGGCGTTGATCAGCGCTATAGGATGGGAGGACCTGGCCACCGTCACAAGATCGCCGAACGGCACCAACTTGCCAAGCTCGGTGGGCTCTACGCCTGCCCTGGCCCACTCGAGGAGGGAGATATCGAACTTCTCCATCTTGAACAGCATCTTGGCAGGATCGAGGTCGCGTAGCCAGGTGTTCACCAGGTCGTAGCAATCGATGCGGTCCTGCTTGTCGATGATCGCCGTGGCGATTAACTTCTGCCGCTCTATGCCGTCCTCGGTGGTGCCGGGAGGGCGCTCCCAGTCGGTGTAGGTGATGTTGTGCTTGTACGGGAGCATGCGGTCAAGCGTGCCGTAGCGTTGCTCGATCTCCTCAAAGGACCAACCCTCCACGGGAGCGCCGATGGCGGAGCCCACCCAGGAGCCGGCGATACAACCTATAAACTTGTCCAGCAGGTTGGCCATCTTTCCTTACCTCTATTTACTACCTTATATGCATAGATGATACTAACAAGACTCTCAAAGGTCCAGATGAGCTCTGCTATATGCGCTGCTGCAACAAGCTCTCCAAGCTCGGTATAAGGAATTGTATCTTTGCCGGGCTGAAGGCTATAATCACCAACGTGAATAGGAGCTCTTTGTTCTCTCTAAGATACGGGCTGGATGCACCCTATGTAGTGGTTTGCATGTTGGCTGTGGGGGGATTGCTGCTGGGTGTTGCTGCCTACTTCTGGGTGAGTGATCCCTCTCACTTCAACTCGTGGGATCTGCTATGGCCGATGTCCTTTTGGCTGGTGGGTGGCTGGATGCTCCTGTACTCTGGGCATATCAAGCTCCGCCACCGCTATACCCTCCTGAGGCTGGCGGGGGTGAGGCCGGGGGACAGGGTGCTAGATGTGGGCACGGGGCTTGGGCTACTGGCTGTGGCCGCCGCCAAGATGGGTGCTGAGGTGGTGGCCCTGGATAAGTGGTCCACCTGGGACCTGAGCGGCAACGGGCGTTGTGGGCTCGAGCGCAACGCCCGCGCCGAAGGAGTACAACTACAGGTGGTGGACGGCGATGCTTGTGACCTGCCTTTTCCAGACGGGGCGTTCGATGTTGTGGTCTCCAACTTCGTCGTGCACAACATCAAGGGGCATCGAGCTAGAGAACAGGCTGTAGCTGAGATGTGGAGGGTGCTTCGGCCGTGCGGCAGATTGGTCATATCCGACATCCACTATGTGAAGGCCTATGCCGAACACCTACGCCCCTTGGCCGATGCCATGGAGATCAGGAGCTACTACTACACCTTTCCCTTCTCAAAGGTGCTAGTAGCCCGTAAGCCATGCGGTAATCAAGGTTAGCAGCGTTTGCAAGCAACGGTATACGTGCTGAGTTTTAAAGTGCCAAGGCGCATCCAGCAACGCAGGTGACCTTGTCTTTAATGCGCCATCTGCGGCTTAGCAAATGCAGCAATTGGATGACTACTTGAGCCAACGATCGATACGGCGCGTGGCCTCTCTTAGTCCGAGATTAGTCTCCTGGCGATAGGCTTTGACGGCCTCAAGGCGCCTGCCCTGGGATACGTATTCAGCCACAAGGGGAGAGAACCCTTTGGCCAACAGCTGTTCATGCAGCTGAGCCCTTTCGACTGGAGTCCTTGGTGCGGAGCGCTTTTCAAGCAGCGAGGTGATCAAAACCAGTAGATTAATCGCGCCGACGAAAGCTATGCCAATCCAGAAAGTCATTGCTTTCTCCTTTGAGCTATGGTCCCCACCCTGATTGTATTCTTGAAGACCCTAGATTGCAATAGTTGCAGCGGGTCATCAACCGTACCTAGAGGCAAGGCCTTACGGAGAATTTAGGGCCAGCCGCTCGTACTGCTCGGGTGGCGCCGATATCTCTTGTAGGGCATGTGTGAGGAGTGCGCGCATGGTGACCTCCTCGCTGGCTCCTTGTCCGGCTAGGTTCTCCTGCTGGGCAGGGTCGCTTTCGATATCGAACAGGAGGGGAATGGAGTGCCTGCTCGTCGATCTGGCGGTGTAGCGCCACACTGGCGAGTCGGTGTAGGGGAGGAATCTGCCAGCAGTGGCGCTTAGCTTGGGTCTCGGAGGATCGAACCAGTTGATGGGCTCGATCATCATGGTGGAGTAGCAGGTTGCCTCCAAGTCCTCCCTGCAGGGGTGAAGATAGGTGTAGTGGCCATCAGTCACGTTCACGGTCGAGCCCCAGTAACCGTAGATCGCCCATTCCCTGTGCTGCTGGGTGCTTCCTAGGAGCAGCGGCAGCAGGCTGCGGCTGTGCGTGCTCCCAGGTATCTCCAGCCCCAGGGCCTCCAGCATCGTCGCGTAGAGGTCCACCGCGGAGGTCAAAGCTCGCACTCTGCTGCCCATGAGTGGGCTCTCTGGGTGCCACACGATGAGGGGCGTGTGGGCCAGCACATCATACATCGGGGCGTTGGGCTTACCTATCCAGCCGTGTTCCCCCAAGAAGTGTCCGTGGTCCGTGGTGAGGATCAACAACGTGTCTTGCCATAGTTCCTGCCTATCTATCTCGTCCAGCAGCAATCCCAGCCACTTGTCCACCATGGTAAGTTTGCCAGCGTACTGAGCCCGTACGAACGCCAGTTGTCTGTCAGTCAGCTGGCTGTCTCCCTCGTTGATTCTGCCGTACCTGGGCCAGAGGATCAGCTCCGGGTTCGTGGGATCCTCGTCGGTGTACATCGAGGCATAGGGCTCTGGACAATGAAAGGGCTCGTGCACGTCGAAGCTGTCGATCACCAGGAGCCAGGGCCTCTGCTGGCCGTTGAGCCTCAGCCATTCCGCGGCGGTCGAGAACACCTTGGCTGGAAAGAAGTCCTCCTCGGTCTTGAAATCTGCAACGTTGCGGGCATAGGCCGCGCGATTGAGGAAGCCGGTGTCCTCCGGCTGGTCGGCGAGTATCTGGCGGAGGAAGTTGGGGTCGGGCCTGCGGGGCGCAGTGCGCCAGGCGTCGTACTCGTGGCCTCTGATCAGCTCGTAGCCCATGTAGTCCTCGTAGTAACCGTGGCTGCCGTGCTGGAAGTAGTGGTAGTGATCGGTCACGAGCTGAGGCACCACCCCGCCTCTGCGAGCCACGCGTGCTAGGGGAGCATCGAAGGGCTCCATAGGTCCCCAAGGTCTCCAGAGGAACTCCTGCACCCCCGCAAAGAACTCCCTCCTGGCTGGCATGCATGGCAGGCTGCCAGCGAAGTGGCACTCGAACACAGCTGCACGTCGTGCTAGGCGGTCTATATTAGGTGTGCGCACATCGAACTCTACCTTACATCCGTAGGCCGATAGAAAGTGTCGGTTGAGGCTGTCAACTGTGATGAAGATGCAGTTCACGCTTCACCTCCTTGCTGAGTTTGTGCCTATGGTAAACACTTAGGACCGGTGAGTCCAGACTGGTACGTTGGCAGGTTCTTATCTAGTTCTTATCCTGAGATGAAGGTGCTCTTAGCCTCGGTAGATAACCTTTACCTCAGCAAGTTCTCTACGGGAGGTTAGATATGGAAGACATGTTTGTGACTACGACTCGAGGTGATGCCGTATGATAACCACGTTGCCTAGGGAGGCCGACAAGAGCGCACGTCGTTCACGCGGGTTGCTCTGGGCAGCGGCTGTGCGGTGGGAGATCCCCGCCAGCCTCTTGCTGCTGGCGCTGACGGCAGTGCTGTATATCTGGGGGCTGTCGGCCTCTGGGTGGGCTAACGCCTACTACACCGCGGCGGTGCAGGCAGGGGCGACGAGCTGGAAGGCTTTCTTCTTCGGATCTTTCGATGCTTCCAACTTCATCACGGTGGACAAACCTCCGGCGGCGCTCTGGGTGATGGCACTGTCCGTCAGGTTGTTCGGGCTGAGCTCATGGAGCGTGCTGCTGCCGCAGGCGCTGGAGGGGGTAGCTGCGGTGGCCGTTCTGTACCTGGCGGTGCGTAGGTGGTTCGGGCCAGTAGCTGGCCTGCTGGCGGGCTTGGTCATGGCCGTCACACCCGTGGCAGTACTGATGTTCAGGTTCAACAACCCCGACGCGTTGCTTACCCTGTTGCTGGTGTGCTCAGCCTACGCGCTGATGCGCGCGGTGGAATCTGGAGGCTCCAGATGGCTTTTGGCCTGTGGCGCTCTGGTGGGCCTGGGATTCTTGACGAAGATGATGCAGGCGTTCTTGGTGCTGCCGGCGTTCGTCCTGGTATATCTATGGGCTGCGCCTGGTGGGCTGGCTCAACGGGTGCGGCAGCTACTGCTCGGCGGGGCGGCGATGCTCCTCTCGGCAGGCTGGTGGGTCGCAGCCGTGGAGTTCTGGCCGGCGAGCCAGAGACCGTACATCGGCGGTTCCCAGAACAACAGCCTCCTGAACCTTATATGGGGATACAACGGGCTTGGTAGACTGACCGGCAATGAGGTCGGCAGCGTTGGAGGCTTTGGGGGTAACGGCGGTAGATGGGGACCCACCGGGCTTCTAAGGCTATTTGGGGCTGAGATGGGTGGGCAGATATCCTGGCTGCTGCCCGCAGCGCTTCTGGGGTGCGGCGTGCTCTTCTGGCTCTCCTGGAAGCGTCCCAGGACCGATAGGACCAGGGCATTTGCGTTGTTATGGGGAGGTTGGCTGCTCGTTACTGGGTTGGTGTTCAGCTACGCGCAGGGGATAATCCACCCCTACTACACTGTGGCTCTGGCGCCGGCTGTCGGGGCATTGGTAGGTACTGCAGCCACGACGTTGTGGAGCCAGAGGTCACAGCTGTGGTCGAGGACCCTATTGGCCTTGGGGCTGAGCGGCACCTCGCTATGGGCATTCGTGCTGCTAGCACGCACGCCATCATGGTTGCCCTGGCTGAGGATGATTGTGCTGGTTGGTGGGCTGGTGCTGGCTGGGGTGCTATTGTGCGCACCTTATCTCCGCCGCAGGATGGCCGCGCTGGCTGTGGCCACTGCCCTGGCCGTGGCGCTCGCCGGGCCATCGGCCTATGCCGTGCAGACGGCCTCTACCCCTCACACGGGCGCCCTACCATCTGCTGGTCCAGCGATGGCGAGTGGGGGTGGACGCTTTGGAGGGGGGCCTGCCTGGCGCGCTGGCATGTTCTCCCCTAACGGGGGCTTTACACCACCTGTGGCTGGAAATGCCAATGCAGGTCTTCCCCCATCGGGTGATAACGGCAGTCGTGGTGGTGCTGGCTGGATGCCATCCAATCGAGGCCTTGGAGGCCTGCTGGACGCGGGCAGCCCCTCCAGGGAGTTGGTGCAGCTGCTCCGGGAGGACGCCGAGGAGTACACCTGGGTGGCAGCGACCGTGGGGGCAAACAGCGCTGCCGGCCTGCAGCTGGCTACGGAATACCCCGTGATGGCGATAGGTGGCTTCAACGGCAACGATCCCGCGCCAACCCTTGAGCAGTTCCAGCAGTGGGTGCGCGAGGGCAAGGTGCATTACTTCCTGGCGGGAGGCATGGGCGGTGGTATGGGCGGCACAGGAACCGCGTCCCAGATCACGCAGTGGGTAGAGGCCAACTTCCAGTCCAAGACGGTGGGGGGAGTAGTGGTGTACGACTTGACTAAGCCCATAAACGGTGCCCAGAGTTAGAGGAGTATGCCCATGCGCGCAGCTACCGCTTGGAGATCGTTGTCTGGCCTGTGGGGCAGGGGCGTGAGATTTGGGTTGACGGGCCTGCTGGCCGGGATGATGCAGCTGGCAAGCCTGAGGCTCATGCTCGAACATGGCTGGCAGCCTTGGATAGCTAACTTGTTGTCTTTCGTCTCGTCGGCACAGTTGAACTTCGTGCTGAGCAACACCTTCACCTGGAGGGACCGTCAACTGCGAGGAGGGTGGCTCGGGAGGTGGTTACGCTTTCACGCCCTGATAGCCTGGACCGCTATCCTCAACCTTGGGGTGTTCGACCTAGCTGACAGGCTAACACCGCACATCGTGGCGGCGGTGATCGCGATCGCCGTGGTGGCCACCACCAACTTCTTAGGGGCCGACAGGTTCGTCTTCAGATCTAATGACCGTACGCAACTAGAGAAAGGAGAAGCACTATGTCTGTAGCAAACAGCTATTACTGGCCATCGGATAGAATTGAGAGCCCCACCTATTCGGTGGTGGCGCCGGTGTACAACGAGGAATCCTTGTTGTACGCCTTCTACGAGCGGGTGAGGCTCGTGATGGAGGGATTAGGGGAGCGCTTCGAGTTGGTGCTGGTGGACGATGGCAGCACCGATGGTACGCCCTGCATCCTAAGGAAGCTGCACGATTCCGACCACAGGGTGAAGGTGATCAGGTTGTCCCGTAACTTCGGCCACCAGGCGGCTATCACTGCTGGCCTAGACCACGCTCTTGGCAGGGCGGTCGTGGTGATGGACTCGGACCTACAGGACCCTCCTGAGGTGATCCCTCAGCTCGTAGCCAAGTGGCGGGCGGGGGCAGAGGTCGTCTACGCACGCAGGCGCTCTCGGGCGGGTGAGTCCGCCTTCAAGCGACTAACTGCTGACTTGTTTTACCGGCTGCTGCGAGCCGTCTCGACCGTGGATATTCCCAGGGATACCGAGGACTTCCGCCTGCTGGACCGCAAGGTGGTGGACGCCTTAGTGAGGATGCGTGAGGGGCATAGGTTCCTGCGGGGCCTCACGGTCTGGGTGGGGTTCAGGCAGGAGGAGGTACTGTACGATAGAGCTGAGAGGCCAGCTGGTCGTAGCAAGTACTCTCTACGGCGGATGCTGACCCTAGCGGCTGACGCCATCTTGGGCTTCAGCCCATTGCCCATTCAGGTTGGAAGCGTTGTAGGGGCCGCGCTAACCTGCTGGGGGTTGATCCGGAGCGTGCGTTCCTTAGCTAAGGGTAGAGCCCCCGGTGCTGCCGTGGTCGCGCTGGTGTCAGGTGCGCAGATCCTGTACCTAGGGTTGCTGGGGGAGTACATAGCTCGGATCTACGATGATGTGCGACGTCGCCCCCTGTACGTCGAGTCAGAGGTGCTGCAATCCACCGGCAGGGAGGTCAATGGACGTGTGTGGAGATCGGTGGTGTGAATCCGTCCTAGCTGATGTATCTCGAGAATCGAGGTAGAATGAAGAAGATATCAGCAGGAGGAGTTACCATCCATGAGGCTGTACAACACCCTGACGCGCCGCGTGGAGGAGGTCGTGCCTGTGGAGCCCGGGCGCATCCGCATGTACACCTGCGGCCCCACCGTCTATCGCTACATCCACATAGGCAACCTGCGATCTTTCTGCACCGCCGACTGGATCAGGCGAGCGCTCCTGCATGAGGGCTACGAGGTGGTGCACGTCAAGAACATTACTGATGTAGGGCACATGCGGCAGGAGCTGCTAGATCAGGGCGAGGACAAGCTCGAGGCCGAGGCCAAGCGCGTGGGCAAGACGCCGCAGGAGATAGCGGAGTTCTACACCCGTACCTTCCTACGGGACGAGGCGAGGATGAACATCCTGCCCGCTTCGATCTTCCCGCGAGCCACGCAGCACGTAGGAGAGATGATCGAGATCGTGCGCGAGCTGGAGCGCCGGGGATATGCGTACCGGGCTGGCGGCAACGTGTACTTCGACGTTACGAAGCTGCCCCAGTACGGACAGCTCTCTGGTAACAGCCTACAGGAGCTGTCCGCATCTCAGGAGGGTGGCGACGATAAGAGGCATCCCGTCGACTTCGCGCTCTGGAAGGAGGCCGAGCCCGGTAGGGTTATGGCGTGGGACAGCCCTTGGGGCAGGGGCTTCCCGGGGTGGCATATAGAATGCACGGCCATGGCAATTAGGTACCTCGGCACTGAGATCGACATCCACACGGGTGGCGTGGACAACATATTTCCTCACCATGAGAACGAGCGGGCGCAGAGCGAGGCGTACGTGGGACATCGCTGGGTGAGGCACTGGGTGCACACCCAGCACCTGCTGACTGACGGCCTGAAGATGTCCAAGTCGATGAGCAACGACTACACGCTGGACGACATCGTGGCCCGAGGCTTCGAACCTTTGGCGCTGCGGTATCTGTTTGCCACGGCGCACTACAGGACCAGGCTCAATTTCACCTTCAGGGCGCTCGCGGGTGCGCAGACCTCCCTGCGGAGGCTCAGGATGGCTGCTCTAGCGGCCAGGGATGGGGCCGCTTCTCCCCCCGATGAGGAGGTTATGAGGCCTTGGCGCGAGGCATTCAACCGCGCATTGCAGGATGACCTGAACTTGCCCGCTGCCATGGCTGTGGTGTGGGATGTGGTGCGGCGCTCTGGCCTGGGCCCCGCCGAGAGGGCGGCGCTGCTAGCGGAGTTCGATGAGGTGCTTGGGCTCGACGTGTTCGCCGAGCCTGACTCGGGGTTGCTCCTGGAGCCTCGGCAGGACGTGCGTGAGCTGCTAGCTCTGCGGGCGGAGGCTAGAGCCAGGGGAGATTATGCCCTTGCAGATGCGCTGCGGTCCGACCTGGAGGCGCGAGGAGTCGAGCTGCGGGATACTGCCCAAGGTACACGTGCCTACAAGCTCAGGATAGATCGCCTGCCGAACGTGTTCACTCGATCAGCAGACGTCCCCAGCCATATAGGGGATCCAGATCGGTACGAGTGGTCGGTCAACCTCATCGCTCACAACAACAAGGAGGACCTCGAGAGGTGCCTGCACGGCCTGGCGCACCACTTACACGGTAGGAGCGTGGAGGTCGTGGTGGTCGACAGCGGCTCCACCGATGACACCTTGGGGCTGATGCTCGAGCTGTACCATCGAGGCTACTGGGAGGAGGAGGGCGTCAGGGTCCCCCTCAAGGTGCTCTTTGCGGACCACAACATCGGGTTCGCTGCCTCTCGCAACGCCACGATGCGCGCCTCGGAAGGGCGGTACATAGTCTGGCTGGATACCTCCGTGGAGCTCGCGGGCGATGTATGGACACCGCTGGAGGAGGCCCTGGCCGATACGTCGGTCGGAGTAGCCGGGCCGTTCGGCCTGGTGACGGAGGACCTGCGCGAGTTCGAGCGGACATCCGGTCCCGAGGCTGATGCCATGGAGGGGTATCTGTTCGCCTTCAGGCGCGTGCTGCTGGAGGAGGTGGGGCTGCTGGACAACGAGAAGTTCAGGTTCTATCGTCTGGCAGATGTGTACTACAGCTTCTTCTTCAAGGCGGCGGGGCTGAGAGTGGTAGTGGTGCCGGAGGTCGAGCAGCGCATCATCCTACATCCCCATCGGGAGTGGTACAGCCTATTGCCAGAGGAACGCCAGACCAAGAGCAAGCACAACTATGACCTGTTCAGAGCTAGATGGCACCATGGCGAGAGCCTGCTGGTGGCCAGGGATGGCCAGGTGGAGCGCTGGCTGGAGCACGATCACCCCAGGCACGTGGATGCCGACCACTTCCATCCACCGGAGGAGCTGCCCCCTCCAGGTGTGCCTCATGTGCATCCCCACCGACACCTGCCGGATCACCAACACAGTCACCCCCACTACCATTCTCAAGGAGCTTAGGCGCAAAAAAAGGTAGGCGGTAGAGCCGCCCACCTGTGCTGTGCAGGTTCGTTACTGGGCGACCATGGCCTCGGTCTTCAGTTCCTTCCTTACCACGTTGGCTAGGGCGCGGATGAACAGGGGCATGGTGTTGAACACCTCTATGCGATAGAACTTCAGGCCCTCGGCCTCGGCCTCTTCGCGGGCAGCCACGTCTATGTCGTACAGGATCTCCAGGTGGTCCGCCAAGAACTGGACGGGCACCACGAGCACGCTGCTATGACCCGCCTCGCGGATACCTGGGAGCACGTCCTGGAGGTCCGGCTTGAGCCACTCCTCGGGGGTGTGCCCGGCGCTCTGGTAGGCGAACATCCATCGATCATCAGGTAAGCCGAGCTTGTCGGCCACGGCTCGGGCGGTCTCCATGAGCTGGTCGATGTAGAAGGGCTCCCTGTCCACCACGCTCTTGGGCAGGCTGTGGGCGGTGAGCACTATCGGCACGGTGTCGCGCTCTGAAGCGGGGATCCTCTCCAGGGCCTCGCTGACCCGCTGCGCAAGCGCCTCTATGAAGTCGGGCTCGGTGTGCCACGGCCCGGCGATCGTAACCTGCACGTCGCTTGGGAGGTCCCTGAGCGCCTCCTCGATCGCCCTGTGGTAACCGCCCATGATTATAGGCGAGTACTGCGGAGACATGATGATCGCCACTATCCTGCGAGCGCCCTGCTCTACGAGGCTGCGCAGGCCGTCGGCTATCCAGGGGGGAGTATGCCTCATGCCTACCTCAACCACAAAGCGTGTTCCCTCCCTGGCCTCCGCCTGCAGGATCTCCCGCAGAGCCTCGGCCTGCCGGCGGGTGATCTCTATGAGGGGAGAGCCGCCGACTAGCCGGTAGCGGCGCTGAAACTCCTCGATCAGCTCCTGGGGCGCCTTGCCGTGGTAGACGTGGTTCATATAGGCGGGCACGTCCTCTGGGGTCTTGGCAGCACCGTAGCTCATGAGCAGCACACCTACGTTCTCTGTTTGTTCTATGGTCATACGCCTTCCTCCTTTGATCTGCTCGTGCTCTCGTGCACGAGGTCCACCAACATCCTTAGCTTGCCTGGGTCTGTGTCGGGCAGCACGCCGTGTCCCAGGTTGAACACATGTCCAGGGCGTCCGTTCGCCCTGCGCAGGATCTCTAGTGCCTTCTTCTCCACGTAGTGCCAAGGAGCGAGCATGGCCGCCGGGTCCAAGTTCCCTTGTATGCCCCTGTCGTGGCCGATGCGTGCCCAAGCATCATCCAGCCTGACCCGCCAGTCCACGCTCACCAGGTCGGGCCCCGCCTCCGCCATGAGCTCCAGCAGGGAGGCAGCGCCCGTGCCGAAGTGTATCGTCGGCACTCCCAGCGCCTTGACCTCGGAGAAGATGCGCTTGGAGTAGGGTAGCACGTACTCGGCGTACTCGTCGGGACCCAGGATGCCCACCCAGGAGTCGAACAGCTGGATGACCTGTGCACCGGCCTGCACTTGCCCGCGCAGGTAACGGATGATAACCTCTGTGACCTTGGACATGAGGCCGTGCCACAGCTCGGGCTCGCCGTACATCATCCGCTTAGCGTGGGCGTAGTCCCTGGAGGGTCTGCCCTCGATCATGTAGCAGGCGAGAGTGAAGGGCGAACCAGCGAAGCCTAACAGCGCGGCCCTGCCGGCAAGTTCCCGCCGCACCATCCTGATCGCCTCGAAGACGAACGGGGTGGCCTCTTCGGCCTCCACGATCCTGATCGCCTCGATATCCGCCCGGGTGCGGATGGGATGTGGTATGATGGGCCCGATCTCGGGCTCTATGAAGAACTCTACGCCCATGCCTCCCAGCGGCAGCATGATGTCGGCGAACATCACGGCCGCGTCCACGCCGAGGACATCCACGGGCATGAGCGTCACCTGCGCGCAGAGCTCGGGGGTCTTGGCGAGCGTGAGGATATCGTACTTGCGCCGCAGCTCACGGTACTCGGCGAGGCATCGGCCTGCCTGTCGCATGAACCAGATGGGTGTGGAGTCCGTGGGCTGGCGCCTACAGGCGGCCAGCATCCTTTCCTCGCCGCTCATGGGGCGAGCGGACACATCTTGAGCTATCACTAGTAGCACTCTCCATGAGGGAATGTGTTCACACTATATGCTACCTTATAACTTCCTCCACTGCCAAAGAGGCCGGTCGCGATCAACTCACTATAGTGGTGCTCCTCGTGGGGGTGCGCCTCCGCGCTCGCTGGCGACGCGCTATCTCGTCGCAGATCCTGCGCGGGTAGGGCACGTGGCGGAAGAAGAAGTTCTCGGTGTCCCCAGCGGTCTGCAGCCTCAAGTCTCCGTACTGCAGGAAGTACGCTAGCGGGGATCTGATGACGTACGACATATCCTGCAGGCTGCTGATGGGCGCGCTCTTGGTCTCCTCGCGCAGGCCAAGGGGGGAGACTCTATGCTCCACTATCTGCTCTTCGTCGATGGTTATCTCGTGGTTGCTCCAGGAGTCTATCAGCCAGGCGGCCCACAGCAGACTCAGGCACAGCCCGGCGATGCCTATCACTAGGTAGCCGCTCCACCAGCTGGCAATCCCGGCTGCTGCCAACAGCAACAGAGGACGCAGCAGCTCAGAGACCAGCGCCACTGGGTGGCTGCGGATCACCAATGGGGGCAGGGGCTCTGCATCGTCGCTGGCTACTGCGATCGGCGTGCTCTCGGCAGTGCGTATCAACGATCCCAGGCGGGTAGCTATGTGGTGAGGTCGGGTGATCCATGTGACCAGTAGGGCTCCCTCAGATCGGGTGTCCAACAGGATATCGCCGCTGCGCACCAGCCTCTGTAACCACCTGCTACTGGCATTGACGTTCTGTAGCCCTCTGAGAGGGGATTGCCAATGCTTTTCTTTGAAGCCCGGCACGTGCTCAACCCATAGTACCCTGCTGTTGGTGACTATCAGCACTTTGCCGCTCCAGTCGATCCAAGCGTACGCTCCCCAGGCGATAGCCGCCAGCGCGACGATCGCCAGCAGCCACAGCGGCAGCTGCCCCTTGCCTAGGTACAGGTCGTAGCCCCAGGAGGAGAGGGTAGCGAGCAGCACGAGCAGGATGGGTGGTACTAGCGCACGCACCAGGCACAGCGCGTGCTTGTGCGCTAGCAGTTGGATCCTCTCTCCTGGCTGTAGATAGCGTCTCACTTCCATCCTGTTATAAGCATAGATGCGGGCGGTCCCTAAGGCAAGCAAGTTTAAGCAAAGTTGCATACCTTGACTAAGCCAAATGGCTTATGGTACCTGCTGAGGCTTTATGCTAATCTCAGATTGGACAGCGGAATTATAAGACATCCCTCATAGAGATGGAGGAGCAGGAGTGGCGGACTGCTCCTCCCGCTGTTTTTAAGCGGAAAGAGCGCGATAGATCCCTTGGGAGGGGCCTCCGCGCCGACGGGTGAGGAGGGGGCACCCGTCGGCGCTGGCCTCCCGGCCTGGGGGAGCCGGGAGTCAAGGAGGGGGGAATGAGTTGGGATCCGCTATTATTATAG
>JBHORE010000152.1:0-12524 GCA_042408415.1 Thermobaculum sp. | reverse complement strand
GGGCTGGGCCAAAGGCACCACTCTGATAGTCGCACGAGTCTCCTCCTTGACCGCAGCCTCACACTCATCACTGCCGCACCATCCCGCATAGATGAACCCTCTCTTGTTATCTAGAACCTCCAACATTTGAGCAACACTATCGCATTCAAACGTATGCTCGTCTCTGAACTGCTTAGCACGGTCGAACAGAGACTGCTGTATATCAGCTAAAGTTTGCTGCAGATTTACAACGAGGTCATTCAGAGGTACCTGAGATTTATCCCTATTGTCTCTACGCACAAGCATAACAGCGTTATTGGCAACATCTCTTGGACCAACCTCAAGCCTTACTGGCACACCCTTGAGCTCCCATTCATTAAATTTCCAACCAGGAGTCTTCTCCTCACTCAGATCTATGTGCAGTCGGAAAGAATCTCCTAGAACTTCCTTTATCCTATCTATGTGCTCCAAGACCTTCTGTTTGTCCTGTTCACTTCTCCATATAGGAACTACTACCACCTGAATTGGGGCGACTTTAGGAGGTATTATCAAACCAGAATCATCCCCGTGAACCATTATTATTCCACCTATGGTGCGAGTAGAAAGCCCCCAACTAGTGGTATACCCATACTTGCGCTCGCCATCCTTATCAAGAAATGTTATGTCAAAAGCCTTAGCAAAATGATCGGCAAAGTCGTGACTAGTAGCAGACTGGAGCGCTCTACCATCTCCCATAAGCGCCTCCACGGTATAGGTCTCCGCGGCACCTGGGAATCTCTCAGAAGGAGTCTTTCGTCCAGGGATAACCGGTATAGCTAGATCCTCCTCAAGGAACGACCTGTAGACCTCAAGCATAAGCAAGGTACGTTCTGTGGCTTCCTCAGCCGAAGCATGTAAAGTATGGCCCTCTTGCCATAGGAACTCAGCTGTACGCAGGAACAGCCTAGTATGTAGCTCCCAGCGCACTACGCTGTTCCATTGGTTGATCAATATTGGCAGGTCCCTATAGCTCTGCACCCACTTGGAATACATCTGCATTATTATCGCCTCAGAAGTAGGGCGTACCGCTAACCTCTCCTCAAGCTCTTCGTTCCCTCCATGTGTCACCCATGCTACCTGAGGATTAAAACCTTCAACGTGCTCTGCTTCTTTTTTGAGTAAACTCTCGGGAATAAGCAGAGGGAAGTAGGCATTAACTACCCCAGTCGCTTTGAATCTTGCATCCAATAATTTCTGTATGTTTTCCCATATAGCATATCCATAAGGTCTGTAGACCATCATTCCCCTGACAGGGCTGTAATCAGCAAGCTGAGCCCCAAGCACAACGTCGTTGTACCATGCAGCAAAATCCTCGCTCCTCTTTGTTATCTTCTGCACATATTCAGAACTAGTGCTTGACATTATCCACCTCCAGGTAATTTTTCTTAGCAGGTTGTAATAAAAAACCCGTCCTTCGAAGCGCAAGACTTCGAGGACGGGTTTTATAATTTCCCGCGGTACCACCTCGATTGGAGCTTGAAACTCCCACCTCAGTGACCAGCGAACGCTGATCAGCCCTTTAACGGGGGCAGCGCACTGCCTTATCGTCCATGAGACGCTTCGACAGAAGCTCCAGGGCGGGTTCAGCACAGCCTACTGTCTGGTTCTCACCGTGTTCCAGATCTCTGTATTTCTCAGCTGGTGCCTACTATTCCCCTTCAGCGCCTTGTCTATATTTAGCTTTCTGCCGTAAGGAGATTAGCAGTTTACAGGACCTGTAGTCAAATAATCCTACGAAGCCAAAGATAGTCGCCTGGATCTATTAGCCAAATCTATAAGTTCATCAGCACTCTGCAGAGACCTATCTGTCACAGGCATACCACCAAGCATAGCTGCTAACTCATACCTAATGCCCTCTCTGTCGAGCTTATCAACCCTTGTTGTTGTTAGGTCATCTTGAATAACCTTAGTTATCTTGAAGTGTGTATCTGCGTAAGCAGCCACCTGCGCTAAATGGGTTATAGCTATGACCTGGTGATTACTTGCTAGTCCGGCTAACTTTTCACCAACTATTCTACCACTACGACCACCAATGCCCACGTCCACCTCGTCAAATATCAATGTAGGAGTGTTGTCTGCCTCAGACAACACAGTCCTTATTGCCAGCATAATACGAGATATCTCTCCTCCGGACGCGACCTTAGCTATAGGTTTGAGCGGTTCCCCAGGATTAGGCGATACCAACAACTCTATATCATCAGCGCCAGTTTGATCCACGCCTACCTCTATCCCATCTATAGAGATCGAATAGTCAGAAGGTTGCTTGTAACTGACTCTTATCTCGATCCGGGCATTGGTCATCAGCAGGTCGTTTAGCTCTCGCTCTATCTTTTTACCCAAGTCCTTAGCAGCCTTCGACCTTATAGAAGATAAAGCTTTGGCCTTCTGCGCCAATTGCTGCCGAAGGTTCTCAAGTTGGGTTTCTAGCTTCTTTATCTTTTCGTCGCTGTTCTCGATATCAAAAAGCTCAGCCTCAGCATTGTCCCGATACTGGAGTATCTCCTCAATAGTAGCCCCATATTTTCGTTTTAGCCTGTTTATGAGATCCAGGCGTTCTTCAACCACCTCGAGCATGCCAGGATCAAACTCTATAGAATCTCTATATCTACGAATATCAAGCGAAGCTTCTTCAACAGCAACAACCGCCTCAGATATCATATCCAGATTAGAGGACAAGGAGTTGTCAAGACGTACCAATTCTTCGAGAAGACTCTGAGCTTGCTGAAGTTGATCTATCGCACTTGTGCTAGAGGAGTACAAGGACTGATAGACACCGTCAGCTAGCTGAGCTAGCTTCTCAGCATTAGCCAGTAAATTCCTTCGTTTCAGTAGTTCTTCATCCTCACCAGGCTGTAAACCGGCTGAACTGATCTCCTCAATCTGGTAACGCAACATATCAGCGCGGCGCTCTGCCTCACGTTGACCGGAAACCAGGGCCTCCAACTCAGATCGCACTCGCCTTATTTCGTTATACAGCTGGCTCACCTCAGAGCGTAGATCAATAGCACCAGCATAGTGATCGAGCACATCCCTTTGGGCGGAAGGGCGCAATAGAACTAGATGTTCTGATTGACCAGTGATATCCACCAGATTCTCACCCAGTTGCCTCAGAAGGGTTACGGGAACAAGGGAGCCGTTGATCCTTGCAGATGATCTGCCACTTGAGCTAATCTCCCGGGTAATAATAAGCTCCTCAGAGGGGGCAAGACCATTAGACTCCAGAAGTTCACTTACTTCTCTAAGTACATCTCCCTCCAACACGAACATAGCCTGAATAAGGGAGGAAGAGGCTCCGGTACGCACCATATCAGGAGATGCGCGACCGCCCAATACAAGGTCAAGAGCATCAATTATTATGCTTTTCCCAGCGCCTGTCTCCCCTGTGAAGGCGTTGAAGCCAGGACTAAAGCTGATATTTATCTCAGAAATGATCGCGAAATCTCTGATATGGAGCTCAGCCAGCACTTAAGAGTTCCCCACAAACTTGGTCTAAGAAATCCTAACAAGTTAAATATTATGTCGCAATAAAAAAGGTCGAGCTACTAAAGCTCGACCTAAAAGAAAAAGGGATCACCGGAGAACGATGACTAAGCCAGCCTTCCTCCGGTGATGCCCTTACTACCTGATGTGTCCATGGGCATCACCTCCTTTACCCTAAACGGAAAACCTGAGGTTTTCTTAACTACTGGCAGCATATCAGGGGTTAAGTCCCGTGTCAAGCAGATTCGCCGATTAGAACACCCAGAAATCTCTTGCATGCCTACGAGCAACAGGCTGAGCAATTAGTATTACCGCAATAAAAACCAGATAGTACATCACCAGAGACTTGGGTCCAACCATGAGCTTAAGTTCACTAGCAGCAGATATTTCGCTTATGGAGGTTGCTATATACACAATTGCCAGCACGAACTTGCTAGTTAACCACCCAAGAGCATTTCCCAAGGATGCCGATAATACTCCTAGCACAACCGTTAGGGTGGTAAGTACCATTTCCAAAGGAATAAAAGGTGCCACTAAAACATTCGCCAGTATGGCCAAGTGAGAGACCTTACCGAAATAGAAGATCAGTAATGGCATCGTGCTAGCCTGAGCCACAAAGGATATAGCAACTGTTTCCCGAAGCAATTCTGGAAGACGAACCATAGCTCTGGCTACTGACGGGTACAGCCATACTATACCAGCCGTAGCCAACACAGAGAGCTGCATACCTATATCGTAGATGGAGAAGGGTTGCAGAGCGGTGATAAGCACAAGAGCAAAGCACAAGGATCTACCAGAATCATTCTGACGGCCTATCCACCTGCCCCAAAGGGATACTATAGCCATCAGGGAGGCCCTAACCACGGGGGAGGACATACCTGATATACCCATATATATGGGGATGAGAATAAATGCAAAACACATCGAGCCTCTTATGCCTATTAAAGGCCGAAGGAAAGCTATAACTATCAACACCAATATGGTTACATTGAAACCGGAGGCAACCAGTATGTGCGAAAGCCCAGACTCACGAAAGTCCTTTTCAATATCTTCGGGAATATTGCCGACATTACCCAAAACCATGCTCTCAGCTACGGAAGAGTAAGGATAGCCTACGTAAGATCCAATCAGAGAAGATGTACTATTGCGAATCTTCGCCATAATAGATTGAAGATTCCACCGATCTTTACCAACCACCTTGATGGACTTAGCAAATATTACCCCATGAGCACCCTTGCTCAGCGAGTATCTGAACAGGAAACCATCTAGCTGATAGAAAGGCACTGAGCTGCCTCTAATGTACAAGTGATCTCCTGGAGCCAGGTTTCTAATACTACCCACTACAAGCCAGATACCACTATGAGGGCTACTTAGACTTACAAGTGCAGAATTAGAACCTTCATCCAATACCTTTCCCTTGTACTCGGAGGATAAAGCATCGCTGTTTGCCCAGTCAGCTCTGGAATAGTAAACCTCAGATCTTAGAACACCTAACAGAGATGCAAGCATGGCTATTGCCAGACAAAAATAAACCTTATTCTTATTTCGCCAAACAAAGGCTACAAGCATAACTAAACATAGAGATATAGGTAAATAGTCCAGATTGAAGAATGTACCGAATACAAGACCTAATAACCACGCAAAGACGAAGACGTATATCACCTGAATACAACCATGCTTTTAATGTTTTCCAGTGTTGAAGGACCTATACCCGGCACGTCGAGAAGATCTTCAAAGCTGTTGAATGGCCCATGCTTCTGCCTAAATTCTATGATCGCAGCTGCCTTACTTGGGCCGATGCCTGGTAGCTCTTCCAATTGTTCCTTAGTAGCTATATTGATGTTTATAGGTGCTATTTGTGGTTCTTGGGCACCGAACCTGCCGGAGGGAGTTGAATTAGCTGTTGACTGCCCATGGTTGCTACCCACCTTGGGATCATGAGCCTTGAAAGGTACTATAATCTGCATCTCATCACGTAGTATCTGAGCTAGGTTTACACTCATAGCATCGGCCTTTGTTGTAAAACCACCTGCCCTCCTCACTGCGTCCACAACCCTGCTTCTAGCAGGCAAGGTATAGACCCCGGGATTACGTACGGCTCCTAGTATGTGGACAGTTACAGTAGATGGTGTAGGTGGCGAAGTAGGTTGGGCAATCATGTTAGCAACTTTCTCAGATTTGGGCCTTGCTAATATAACTAGCAGTACCATGGAGACCGAGATTATAAGAACAGATATATGGTCGGTAATTCTCGAGAATCCATTAGATTGATCGGACAAGGACCAACCTCATATAAGTTGTTTTAAATAAAGCCACTATAAGTGCATAAACACAATATCTATATCTACCAACGATTGAAGCAGCACCTAAGGGCTAATTATATTCCTAATACGCTGAAGATGAGTATTCAAATTCCCAATAAAAGTATTATTAAGATTCGAACCTCCTTATAGCCTAAAATTTGATTTACTCTATTTCCAAAGATTATGATGCTGAAGAGCGATTGCAATTGCAATCGCATGCATAAATACATCATTTCTATGCTATAATCAGCAGTATATTTCGGAATTTGCCGAAATATGATCTCTTGGAGAAGTAGGACATGGAATACGTAATAGAAACAAACAACCTAACCAAGATCTACAATAACAAGATCAAGGCTGTCGATAACCTCAACCTGAGAGTAAGAGCAGGTGAAATATATGGTTTCTTAGGTCCTAACGGTGCTGGCAAGACAACTACCTTAAAAATGTTGTTGGGACTTATCAAACCCACATCAGGTAGTGCCAGCATACTAGGAAAGGCCCCAGGAACACCCGAATCATTATCCTTACTAGGTTCACTAGTGGAATCACCAGCCTTCTACCCGTATCTATCAGGAAGAGACAATCTCCGTGTCATCGCAGATTACAGCGGTGCTCCCAGATCTAGAATTGATGAAGTCTTGGAAATAGTTGATCTAAAGGATAGAGCTAAGGATAAATTCAAAGGTTACTCCCTAGGAATGAAACAGCGACTAGGTGTAGCCGCTACGTTGCTCAAGGATCCGCAAATCCTGATACTCGATGAACCTACTAATGGCCTTGACCCTAAAGGCATGGCAGAGATGAGGGAGCTAATACGCAACCTTGGGCAAGGTAACCGTACCGTACTACTATCAAGCCACCTATTGAATGAGGTGGAACAGATATGTGACAGAGTAGGCGTTATCCAGCAAGGACGACTTATAGCCGAGGGAACTATTTCTGAACTAAAGGGTTCTGGAGTTCTGCTGGTCCGAGCCACCCCGGCTGATTTGGCTCTTAGCATGCTAAGGAACCTAGACTACATAGAAAAGATAGAGGAGAGAGATGGTGCATTGCTCATCTCTACCGACCCGAGCATGGTAGCCGAAATCAACAGGCTTCTTGTACAGTCCGGGGTAGCTGTTAGTGAACTGCATCCTACTAGTCAAAGCCTTGAAGAAGTCTTCCTTAACCTAACGGAAGTTAACGATGAACAAGTAGTTTAGGAGAGATATAGAATGGTAGGTTCATTCAAAGCAGAACTGATCAAGCTCTATAAAAGACCAGCCATATGGGTACTGGCTCTTGTGACAATAGTAAGCACACTTTTTTGGCTGCTGATTTACTGGATAATAAAGATCACCCCCCAAGAGGCGCAAACCACCCAGGGCAATGTGGTTTTCACTCAGATGATTTCTCCTGAAAATGTACTTGGACTAGCGTTGACATCCATCTCAGGGTTTGGTGGAGCGGTTGCTCTCATCTTGGGAGCAATGACGGTAGGTGGCGAATATGGGTGGAACACCTGGAAAACAGTGCTAACGCAGAAACCCACAAGGTCGCAAGTCTTTTTCGGTAAGTTGCTAGGTACAGCATCGGTCGTAGCACTATATACACTTATCTCTATCGCAACTGCCTACCTTGACAGCTTGGTAGTAATGCAGATAGAGGGAATAAAAGCCAACTGGCCTTCTATAGCTGAGCTTATAAGAGCAATAGGGGCAGGGTTGTTGATTATGGGAGCTTGGACTTCAATAGGCATTTTCCTTGCAACCCTCTTCAAAGGAACAGCCCTAGCTGTAGGACTTGGACTAATCTACTCACTCGCACTCGAGACAATAATGCAGCTTGTAGCTCAATCAGTTTCACAGATAAGGGAATTTGTCAAGATACTTATAGGTATCAACGCCAGCCAAGTCAGCTCGACGTTTGGACAACAGCTAGCTGATAACTCAGCGCCAGGATCTGTGCTATCCGTTAGTACGGAGAGAGCTGTTATCACGCTTATTCTGTATGTAGTAATACTTGGTGGCCTTTCTGTGATACTATTCCGCCGACAGGAGCAAACCTAGACTTCTGTAAGGAGCGGAGAAGTGGCAGACATAGTTGTCGTGGGAGCTGGCACAATGGGGCGAGGTATCGCCCAGGTTTTTGCTCAAGCGGGAGACAAGGTGTATCTAGTAGAGGTAGATCCAAAGCAACTATCACTTGGATTAGAGACGATCTCTGAGAATCTAGAAAGGTCGGTACAAAAGGGTAGGATAACTCCGGAGCAAAAGCAAAGTGTGCTCTCCAATATAGTTGCCTTGTCGGATATCAGACAGGTATCTTCAGCCGATCTGCTAATTGAAGCCATCTACGAGAATGTAGAGGCCAAGCTTGAGCTTTTTAGTTTGGCTGACGAGCTATTTCCATCTGATACCATATTTGCATCAAACACCTCTTCAATATCGATAACCCGATTGGCAGCTTCTACCAGCAGAGAAGACAAATTTATAGGTATGCACTTTTTTAATCCGGTACCCGTAATGAAGTTGGTAGAAGTAGTAAGAGGGCTAAAGACCAGTGACGAAACGTGCCAAAAGATCATAGATGAGGCACATAGACTAGGGAAGGAACCAGTAGTAGTGAGGGACTTTCCGGGCTTCGTGTCCAACAGAGTACTAATGCCGATGATCAACGAAGCTATATTTGCCCTTTACGAAGGGGTGGCTTCGAGAGATGATATAGATAAGGTCATGAAGCTTGGTATGAACCACCCCATGGGGCCTCTAGAGCTAGCAGACTTCATAGGTTTAGATGTTTGCCTCTATATACTTGATGTCCTCTATGAAGGATTCAGGGACCCTAAATACAGGCCTTGTCCATTGCTTAGACAGATGGTTGCTGCTGGTAAGCTTGGCAGAAAGACAGGTAGTGGCTTCTATGACTACCTGTAGATAAAGACCACCATTCCTTGAGTCTGGACTTATTCCCCTTTTAGGTGTAAATAACCCTATGTAAAGTGCTCCTTAGTGAGCAAGAAAGGGGGCGAGGGGACATGAAGGTGGAAGAAGGTAGCACTTACCCAGCAGGTGACTTGCAGCATCAATCAGACTTAGAGGAAGCATATAATCACTGGCTTGAGAAAACCCTCCCAGAGTCAATTAGAAGAATACCTGAGCGCAAAGAACGCTTTATATCCCTTTCAGGTATCCCAATCAAGGCCACTTACACACCTTTAGATACCAAAGATATCTCTTATAACCAGGCATTAGGACTGCCGGGTGAGTTCCCTTACACGCGTGGTATACATCCCACAATGTACAGGTCCAAGCTCTGGACTATGAGAATGTTTGCAGGCTACGGTACAGCCGAGGAGACCAATCGCAGATTCCACTATCTGCTAAGGAATGGACAGACGGGGCTATCTATAGCATTCGATTTACCCACCCTGTACGGCTATGATACTGATCATCCGCTGGCCGAAGGGGAATTTGGGAAATGTGGAGTAGCCATATCATCTAGACGTGATATGGAGATTCTCCTACAAGGATTGCCACTGGATAAAGTAAGTGTATCCATGACCATCAATGGGCCGGCAGCCATAATCTGGGCTATGTTTATAGCTGCTGCAGAACGCTTTGGTTACCACAGATCTCAGCTAAGGGGGACGTTGCAGAACGATATACTCAAGGAGTATATAGCACAAAAAGAGTTCATCTTCCCCCCAGAGCCTTCGATGCGGCTTGTTACTGACACTATAGAGTTTGGCATGAAAGAGATGCCTCAATGGAACACCATTAGCATCAGCGGATATCACATAAGGGAGGCAGGCTCTACTGCAATCCAGGAACTAGCATTCACGCTAAGCGATGGCTTCACCTATATAGAACATGCTTTGGCGAGAGGACTGAAGATAGATGATTTTGCCCCAAGATTATCCTTTTTCTTCAATTCACATAATGATCTATTCGAGGAAATAGCGAAGTTCAGGTCTGCGCGCAGGATATGGGCCTATGAAGTCAGAGATAGATACGGTGCCAAAGATCCCAGATCTTGGAGGTTGAGATTTCACGCCCAGACAGCAGGATGCTCTCTCACAGCCCAGCAGCCTGCAAACAATATAGTACGTACCACGCTACAAGCCCTCGCGGCGGTGTTGGGCGGAGCACAGAGCATACATACCAACTCCTTGGATGAAGCCCTTGCGCTACCATCCGAACTAGCTGCAAAGATAGCCTTGAGAACCCAGCAGATCATCGCAGAAGAAAGCGGCGTGACTAACACCGTAGATCCTCTTGGAGGCAGCTATTTCTTGGAAACGCTTACTAACCAGGTAGAATTCTCAGCACGTGAGTACATACAAAAGATAAGAGACATGGGCGGAATGATCGAGGCTATAAAGGCAGGATTCCCACAACGGGAAATAGCCGAGAGCGCTTATCGTTATAACCAGGAATTGGAATCCGGAGAGCGGAAGATAGTAGGAGTGAACGCATACCAAGGTGATGACTACAGCTGGCAACCACCTATCCTGAAAATAGATCCCAAGGGGGAGCAACTACAGAGAGAAAGGCTGAAGGAGATCAGAAGTAGTAGAGACAAGAATGCATGGCGGGAATCGCTCGATAGAGTAAAGAAGGCAGCCAAGACAGGCGAGAACCTTATGCCTTTCCTGATTGAAGCCGCCAATGCAGATGCTACCCTAGGGGAGATCACTGACGTGCTCAGAGATATCTTTGGTACTTACAACGAACAGATAATAGTCTAAGACTAGAAGTAAAGGGATAAGCTTTACAAAAGAGAAAACAATCTCTATAACTAGAGAATGTAGAATTAGGAGCCTAGAAATACTACAAAGCTAGGCCCAAAGTTACCACCAAGGTAAAGGAGTATAAAATTGAGCGAAGCAGCAACTTCCTTTGCCTATCAGGAGTTACCTTCACAGGAACATCGTATTAGGGTGCTCGTAGCTAAGCCTGGACTTGACGGTCACGATAGAGGAGCTAAGGTCATAGCTCGAGCCCTAAGAGATGCAGGCATGGAAGTCATCTACACTGGACTAAGGCAGACTCCTGAAATGATAGTCGAGGCTGCTATCCAGGAAGATGTAGATGTTATCGGACTTTCTATACTATCAGGTGCACACATGACCCTATTTCCTCGTATCATGGAACTGCTGAAAGAAAATGGCCTAGAAGATGTATTAGTGGTTGCAGGTGGAATTATTCCAGCAGAAGACATACCCAAGCTCCAAGAGATAGGCATAAAGGGAATCTTTGGGCCAGGTAGTAGTTTGAGGGAGATAGTTGAATTCATCAGAGCAAACGTCAACACGAACCGTAGACACATCGCTAGCTGATCGAGTACTTAAAGGTGACAGACTTGCAATAGCTCGTCTGATCTCCATGATCGAGGATGATGCTCCTCAGGCTAGGACCATCATTAGTGCTTTATATCCTCACACAGGTAGGGCGCATATCGTTGGTATAACTGGACCTGCAGGCTCTGGAAAGAGCACCATTACTCAGGAGCTAATAAGAGAGTACAGAAAGCGGGGACTCACCGTAGGAGTAGTAGCTATTGACCCATCCAGCTCCATAACCGGTGGAGCTATCCTAGGAGATAGAATCCGAATGCTGCGGATGCAGTCCGACCCTGGCGTATTCATAAGATCCATGGCTACAAGAGGCAATCTAGGTGGACTAACCAAATCCACCAGGGATGTTGTACGTGTCTTGGATGCAGCTGGCAAGGATGTGGTTATCATAGAGACCGTAGGGGTCGGGCAAGACGAAGTGGACATCGCTAAGACAGCACAGACGATAGTCCTTGTGAATATGCCGGGAATGGGGGACGATGTCCAAACAATCAAGGCAGGTATCCTGGAGATAGCGGACATACTCGTAATAAATAAAGCAGATATGCCAGGAGTAGAGGAGCTGGCAAATAATTTAAGGCAGATGCTTTCGCTATCAAAGCCATCACCCGGGGGCTGGAAGGTACCCATTAAGAAAACGATAGCAACGACTGGAGAAGGTATATCTGAGTTAGTTGATGAGATTCAGAAGCATAAGGAGCACCTATACAATAGTGGTGAGATAGCGAACAGAGCCAAGTCTTCGATAGAATCTGAGATGCTTTTGCTGCTCCAAGAAGCAGTTAGAAACTATGGGATGATAGCTCTTCAATATCCTGAAGCAAGAGACCTAGTAGCTAAGGTGGCAAATAGGGAACTTGAGCCTAGGGCAGCAGCGTCTACGCTTTTGAACTTTATATGCTCAAAACTTAGCTCCGGATCTTGATGATATCAAGTGACAGTTGGCTATCCCAGTAGATATAGCAGATATGCAGATACTTACAGGGGAGTAGGATACAGAAGGACGACCATCCTCTCTCTCTTCATCTTAGTGTTCCTGATAATCTGTCTGATGCAGTTTAATATACCTTATGACTTTATTGAGCCCTGGGCCGGCCGTGATAGATTACCGTACTACTCTATAGAGATCTCACGTATCTACCGAAGTAGCCTGCTCATACCTCCAATCGATTTTGGCTCTATGTGGGAATTCTGGCCATTATTTGAGAGCATGTACATAGCCCTATGGTCTTTATATATTCTATCTTTGATTTTTGTAGCGAGCAGAATAAACAGAATCTGGCTCTGGATTTCAATAGTATTACTGGTACTTGCTGCTACCATTACGCCACCGTTATTCTCTACCGACGTCTTTTACTACGGTATAAGCGGAGAATCAC
>JBHORE010000149.1:0-10422 GCA_042408415.1 Thermobaculum sp. | reverse complement strand
GAGTGCTGCCAGTACCACAACGACTTCTGCATCGTGCTCGGACATGCCGTGGTCTTTGACTATTGAGGGTTGTATGTTCTTGGCCATCAGGAGGCGAAGGAGTCTGAGGGCGAGGTTGGCGACTATCTGCACATGGACTGGCCCGTGATCGCTCATGCCCAGCCTGTCGACCCCGTTGACGTTCTGGCATCTCCAGATAGCATGCAGGTCCTCATCGGAGTTGACGATGCCCACGAGCTTCTGGAGGATGGGGTTATGGCGTGTGGGCAATCTGATGATCTCGGAGGGCTGCAAAGGGGTGGTGCCTGCAGGGGATACCTCTGGCCCTGGTTCTTGGGGAAGGTCAAAGCCTTCTGCCTCCTGCCTGTCTATCTTTGTGGTCCGATTAATTTCTTCCTCCAAAATCCACCTCCACCTTGTGCACAAATTACAAACTATGAAATTATAATCGGTGTTACACTCTAGAAGATTTTTATCTGTTAAGGTATAACAATCGTCAATCAGGGGTCTAATTAGTCTTAGTTTTCTTCTTGGAGAAGGGATGATGTCGAGGCTCATGAAGCTTGGAAGACTACAGAGAATCGAGAGAATACTTTACCAGAACCCGCAGGGCCTTACTATCCAGCGCCTGGCCGAGCTCTGTGATGTATCTATCAGAACTATATATCGTGATATCAAAGATCTGGAACAGATCTTTGAGGTCCCTTTGACCAGGGAAAACGGTAGATGGAAGGTTCTTAGAACATCCTATCTGCCTCCTGTCAAGTTCTCCTTGCATGAGGCTATGGGACTGTTTCTCTCCTACCGTCTAGCGCTTCGCTATATGGACAAGCAGAATCCCGACCTTGAGGAGGCCTGGAGCAAGATAGGTAATGTGATGCCTGAGCCCATATCCCGGTTCTTCCCAGAAACCCTCGAGGAGATCAAGAACAAGCCATTAGATAGAGAGTACAACAGGACCGTTAGGACTCTCACAAGTGCGTGGGCCGAGGGCAGAAGGGTAAGGATTCAGTACCTGTCCTCCAGGAGATCAACGCCCAAGGAGAGGCTGATAGAACCCTATTTCATGCAGCCCTCAGGCATAAGCCACGCGTTGTATGTCATAGCTAGAGATGTGGAAATCGATGAAATACGCACCTTCAAAGTACAGCGCATAAAGGATATAGAGCTCACTGACGAAAAGTACGAGATTCCAGAAGATTTTGATGCCCTTGAATTCCTCAAGAATAGCTGGACCATCTGGTCAGATGAGCCTGTCGAAGTAAAGGTCAAGTTTAGCGCTAGAGTGGCTTCGGCTGTGAAGGAAGCTATTTGGCACCCTACACAGGAGATTAAAGAGGAGTCAGACGGCTCAGTCATATGGACGGGCAAGGTTTCTGGCATCCTGGAGATAAGTGCCTGGATACGCTCCTGGGGAGCCGAGGCAGAGGTACTTGAACCTAAGTCTCTTCGTGAGTTCTTTGTCAACGACGTACAGAAGTTGGCTAAGATATATGGCCTGAGCCTGGCAGAATCTGCCAGCAAGCAAGAGGGACAATGCACGGTTGAGATACAGGACGCGAAAAACTTTGCTCATGAGACTCCTTAGGGGAGACGAAGATACTAGATGCTGTGGTAGTTGGCAGCGGACCTAACGGACTGGCTGCTGCCATAACTCTGGCGCGTAAGGGCTTACGAGTGCTGCTGCTCGAAGCCAATAATTACTTAGGAGGAGCTGCGGCCTCTCTACAGCTCACATTACCTGGTTTTACGCACGATCTGGGTGCCGCGGTTCTCCCACTGGCCTTTGCTTCGCCTTTCTTTATTGGTGTGCCTTTGAGAGATCTGGGAGCGGAGTGGGTATATCCTGACGTGCCGCTGGCCCATCCTCTGGGACCCAGAGAGGTCGTGCTACTTCATGAATCCATTCAAGAAACGGCTATGCAGTTTGGTGATGATGGGGCCAGATATTCGCGATTGATAGGCTCTTTGGTGTCTGAGTGGCCAAGCTTAGCGAGAGACCTGCTGGCTCCTGCTATAAAGATTCCTCGGAAACTGTCTTATATACGTTTTGGTGTGCATGGTCTGCTCCCATTTAGTGTCCTAGCTGATGCGCTGTTTTCTACTTCTCATGCCAGGACTTTACTGGCAGGTATAGCAGCTCATTGGGCTATGCCACTTACCAGACCACTTACCAGCGTTCCCATCCTGCTCTTATGCACGCTAGCACATATTACCAAGTGGCCTATGGTAAGAGGTGGTACCGGTAGGCTAATAGAAGCTATGGCAGCCTATTTCAGGAATCTTGGGGGAGTTGTGGAGCTATCTGCTCCTGTACGCAGCCTAAGTGATATCCCTTCTGCTAGAGCAGTATTATTCGACCTTGCTCCCAGGCAGATAGTTGATATATTGGGCGACAGACTTCCAAGCAGATACAGGAGGGCGTGTACAAGATATAGACATGGTCCTGGAGTGCTGAAGTTGGACTGGGCTCTGTCCGCACCTATACCCTGGATGTCCGAAGCTTGCAGGTCTGCTGGGACCATACACTTGGGAGGTACTTTTGAAGAGATAGCGACCGCTGAGAGAAGCGTCTGGGAAGGTCGTATACCCTCGAGACCTTTTGTGATACTCAACCAGCCCAGCGTATTCGATCCCAGCAGGTGTCCCAAAGGGTTCCATACTGCCTGGGCTTATTGCCATGTACCGCCCTCGATCTCCGGCCAGGAAGCAAGGTCTCTAGCAGATACGATAGAGGGCATGATAGAGGAGTTTGCTCCTGGTTTCAGGGACACTATAGCGAGCAGATCAATACTAGCCCCAGGAGAGATTGAAACCATGGACCAAAACCTTATAGGAGGAGATCTCACTGGAGGGGTATTGGATCTACATCAAGTACTTGCAAGACCGGTTCTGAGTCATGTGCCTTACAAGATCCCTATGCGTGGGATGTATGTCTGTTCTTCCTCCACCCCTCCAGGCCCTGGGGTGCATGGTATGTGTGGGTACTGGGCAGCCAGATCAGCCTTACGCTACACATTCCATATGGAGTGAGCTTGGACTTCCTCCATGAGAGCAGACTCAGCTCCATCCACGGCTCTACATACAAACACCTTAGGTTCTTTCCCTGTCCTGGCAGGATATTCTTGCATTACCCTCTCATAGAGTGTTGGTACAGCATCCTGGTATACCAGCGCTAGAGCTACTCCACCGAAGCCTGCACCCGTCATCCTAGCCCCGATGACCCCATCTGTATCCCAGGCTATCTCGACGATTGTGTCTAGCTCAAAGGAACTCACCTCATATAGGTCTCTGAGGCTTATGTGAGACTCCTTCATTAGGCGTCCGATAGCAGTTGCATCTCCGTTGCGCAGCGCCTCCGCTGCCTCAAGCGTGCGCATGTTTTCCTCTATCACATGCCTAGCCCTCTTATGCTGTGTATCGGTGAGCAGATCCGAATTTTCTTCTAGCTGCTCTGACGTCACATCCCGTAGAGCTCTTATTCCTGGTATTCTGGCGCTCAGCCTGGCCACAGCTTCCTCGCAGTCCTGCCTGCGCTTCTTGTACTCGGACCCGGCCAACTCTCTGCTTACGCCCGTGTCTAGTATTACCAGGGATACGCTCGGCAGATTTATGGGTATATGCTGATACTCCAGAGACCTGCTATCCAACAGCAGGGCGTGATCCTGCCGGCCTAGCGAGGAGACGAACTGATCCATGACTCCGCAAGGCACGCCTACGAAGTCATTCTCCGCTCGTTGTGCTATGAGGGCCACCTCTTCACCACTTAGTTCTATATCTGCTGCTCTACAGAAGGCATGGACGAAGGCGACTTCCACGGCTGCCGAAGAACTCAGTCCAGACCCTACAGGTATGTCGCCCATGTACACCGCTTCCATACCTCTGAGCTTATAACCTCTATTCTGTAGCTCTACCGCTACTCCTTGTGGATATCTTAGCCATAGGAAGTCAGTACGGTTATGGTTCTCTAGATAGAAGTCGGATTCCTTGCCCATATCTAGGGCTACCAGCCTCACCAGCGAGTCGTTTCTAGGCCTGCACACCACGTTTATCTCGTAGTTGATGGCCGCCGGTAGCACCCAGCCATCGTTGTAGTCGGTGTGTTCGCCTATAAGGTTTATCCTTCCCGGTGCTCTAGAAGCTATCGTAGGCTTTCCACCATAACGCATCTCGAACGCTCGTATGAGAGCTCCTATATGCTTGAAGCGATACTCCTCGGTCATTCAATGCTCTCCTTGTCTGGTATGACTGCCCTGAGTTCTGGAGCTTTCTCCTCTGGCAGGGAGTCGTTGATGAAGGTTCCCGCTCCAGTTTCACTGCCCGCAAGATACTTCAGCTTAGTAGAGGTCCTGTGCGGGGGATAGAACTGTAACTGGAAGTGGTAGTAAGGATGCTCTTGATCGTCAGTAGGCGTCTGGTGCAGAGCCATTATAAACGGCATACTGAACCCGAACAGCTTGTCATATCCAACAAGTACCCTCTTGAGGGCATAAGCTAGATCCCAGGATTCTTCACTCGTTATCTCAGCCAAGGATCCAAAATGCCTCTTGGGAATTATGTGCACCTCATACGGCCAACGCGCATAGAAGGGGATAAACGCCACAAAGTTGCCTTCCTCAAAGAGTATCCGCTTGCCATAATCGACTTCCTGTTCTAGGACTTCGCATACCAGGCATCTTCCCGTCTTCGCCTGATGCTCGCTAAGAGCACTTAATTCCCTCTGCATAAGGGGCGGAATGAAAGGGTATGCGTAGATCTGGCCATGTGGATGGTGCAGGGTTACCCCGATTACTTCTCCCTTGTTCTCAAAGATGAATACATATTTGACATAAGGTAAGTTGCCAAGCTCTATATAACGATCGCGCCAGACAGCTATCAAGCGGCGGATGTGACTCACACTCTGGTCGGTAAGCGTGGTGTCATGCTCTGGAGTGTACACCACTACCTCACACACGCCTTCTGCAGGCCGCACATCGAAGATTCCCATGGGCTCTATTGCCGGTTGTGGTGGTTTCCTCTGTAAAGATGGGAACTTGTTCTCGAAGACCGCTATATCGAAAGTCTCCACAGGAATTTCTGTCTCATGCCTGCCACTCTTAGTAGGACATAATGGGCAGTAATCCCTTGGAGGGAGAAAAGTTCTATCCTGCCTATGTGTGGCTGTGATCACCCATTCCTTAAGTAGTGGGTGCCATCTCAGCTCAGACATCTTTGTTCCCCTCCGAGGATGTGACAGCTTGATCTTGCCCATGCACTGGTGTCTGATGTTGGTCAGTGTGCTCGGTAAAAGTGTAGTAGATTATGTACCTACCGTCTTTCTTCTGTTCTTTGGATTTGATCATCTCCGGCTGCCAAGATTGACTATCTGCTGCCATAACCAACCTCTTCCTTGATCTTCGCGTGCTTTGCATTCTACAACATAACACCTGTCAAGCGAATGATCGAGATATTAGTACTGCCCAGATCTAGCCAAAAATGCCTATCGTGTAAATGCGTATTCTATGAGTATATTTGTAGCGATGATTACTTCATTAAGAGAAATCTAGTTGGTTTGCGTCGTGGCCAAGGGAAGGATCTTACTAGTCGAGGACAGTCTCCCCACACTCCTTTTCCTGTCGGATGTACTGGAGGACGAAGGTTACGAAGTCAAGGCGTTATCGGAGAGCGGTGAAGTATTGAGGGTGGTCGGGGAATTTATGCCCGATGTGATCATTTCGGATATAAATATGCCTTCGATCGACGGTATCACCCTCTCCTCCTTGGTGAGAAGGTCTTTCCCAGACCTGCCGATAATACTATGTTCAGCAACCAAACCTAAGCCGCGACAGCAGCGCATACTAGATGAGATGCATCACTGTTATTTTCGCATCAAGCCCCTGTGTGTTCAGGATCTTCTATCTCTGCTGGAGGAACTTGTCGAGTAAGACTACAAATTGCCAACCTTCACTGGATCAATGTAGCCGCAAGTTGATACGATTATCCCGGATTTTTTATTCAAAATAGCTTTCGGGGGAAGAGATGGATAAGTTGCACATAGGTATCATTGGTGTGGGTTGGCCTGGTCAGCGGCACATAGAGGGGTACAAGAGGCGTGAAGATGTCGAGATAGTGGCTGTGTCTGATGTCAACACAGAACTGGCCCAGCAGATAGTGGACCAGTACGACCTGAAAGCTCAGATCTATGCAGACTATCACGAGATGCTGCAGTCAGCCAATGTGGATGCCGTGAGCATCTGCACTCCTAATTTCCTCCATGCGCCTATGGCTATCGATGCCCTGGATGCTGGTAAACATGTGCTGCTTGAAAAGCCATTGGCGCATAATCTGGAGTCGGGGATCAAGATAGCTCAGAAGGTCAAAGAGACTGGCCTAGTTTTTATGATCGCCTTCAACAACAGGTTCAGACCAGACAGTAAATTGCTCAAGGCACGCATTGAGGAAGGTCTACTCGGTGAGATCTACTACGCTAAGACCGGCTGGCTGAGGGGAGCGGCTGAATTCTTCCTTAGAGGATGGTTCACTCAGAAGGAAAAGTCCGGTGGCGGACCTCTCATTGACCTCGGGGTTCATATGCTTGACCTCGCTCTATGGTTTATGGGTAATCCCAGACCCGTAAGTGTTAGTGGTTCTGTCTATTACAAGTTTACAGATGTGATGAAGGCAAGCGCTGGACAGGCAGATGTGGAAGATCTATCTACAGCATTCGTAAAGCTAGATAACGGCGGCACGATAGTGCTTGATGTCAGCTGGATATCACATATCAAGAACCCGGACGAGGTATACTGCCAGTTATTTGGTACCAAAGGTGGCGCAAAGATAGATCGCCATACAGGCACAGAGGACCTGGACATATATACCGTTGTAGATGGTGTTACAGTGCTCCAGAAACCAGAGTTTAACACTTGGCGCCAGAGGCAGCCTGGATATATGCTCTATGAGTCCTTCGCAGGGGAGACCTCTCATTTCGTGGAGTGTGTCAGGGAGAACAAGCAGCCTGAAGCCAACATCCAACATGGCTTGGACGTGCTACGTGTGCTGGACGCTATATACAAGTCTGCTGAGAGCGGACATGAGGTCATCATAGATACTAACCTCTAACTGGCATGGAAGGTGCTAACTCTGCAGTTAGCAAGAGCAGGAGGTTGGTACCGTGACTCTTTCCGGGCAGGCAGACAGAAAAATAATTCTACTGGCGGCCGATGGCGTCCATGAGAACGAAGTGATCAGTATAAGGGAAAGGACTTCTGCTGCGGGGATGAATTTGGTCATAGCCTCTTTGACTGGGGCTTCGTTACAGTCGGTAAATGGACTCGATAAAGGGCAGTTGCTAGAGCCTGACATGGCTGTTGACCAAGTCAAGCCAGAAGACTATGATGCGTTGGTCATACCCGATGGTCTGTATTCGGTTGATGCCCTGAGAGGCAATACGCTAGTGATCGAGATAGTGGCCAAGTTTCTGGAAGAAGGTAAACCGCTGGGAGTTATAGGCCATGCTCCCTGGATTCTAATAGAATCAGGGCTTATCACTAATCGCTCTTTATCATCCTGGCATACTCTTAGGGTCGATATTCTTAATGCGGGCGGACACTGGGTGAAAGCCCCAGTTCATAACGATATGGCCCTGGTAAGTACTGCCTCTTCCGATTATCTGGAGGAATTTCTGGACAGATTTATCAGTGAAGTCCAGTCCGGTGTGCATACTTCTAGGGGAGCAGCTCCCGTCAAGGACAAAGTCCTGGAGTCATCGGAGGAGTCCTTCCCTGCAAGCGATGCTCCTGGTTGGGTGTCGAGTTCAGAAAGGGAGGAGTCGTAGCCCCTGGAGGGGCTACGACTCAATATTTATCTTATCGATATCTATCTGTGCTCTCTGCAGCCTGCCGCTGAAGTCTATATATACAGACTTCCATTCGGTAAATACATCCAACGCAGCCCATACGGCTCCCTCTCTATGTCCATTACCTGTGCCTTTGGTGCCTCCAAAAGGCAGGTGTACTTCTGCCCCTATAGTACCGTGGTTGATGTAGACGATACCTGTGTTAAAGTCGCGCATAGCTCTAAATGCCTTGTTTATATCTCTTGTATAGATAGAGCTGGAGAGTCCATACTTCGTGCAATTGTTCACCTTTATGGCTTCCTCAAGGCTGTTGACGGTTATCATTGAGAGTACCGGCCCAAATATCTCTTCCTGAGCTATACGCATGTTGGGGTCAACATCTGTAAATAGAGTGGGCTTATAAAAGAAGCCCTTGCTCAATTCTCCATCTGTAGCTCTATCTCCACCAATGAGGAGTTTTGCACCTTCCTCTTTGCCGATACTTACGTATTGATGGATCTTGTTGAGTTGTCTCTCGTTGATGACCGGGCCGACATCCGTTTCTGGATCCAGTCCGTCTCCCAGTCGCAGATTCTGGATGCGGGACAGAAGCTTCTCTGCGAGCGTGTCTTGTATGTTTCTGTGAACTATCAGACGGCTACAGGCCGTACATCTCTGCCCAGTGGTGCCAAAAGCGCTCCAGAGAATGCCTTCAATCGCCAGATCGATATCTGCGTCATCCATCACAGTTATCGCGTTCTTGCCGCCCATCTCCAGGCTGATCTTCTTGTTCTTGCTAGCCGTCTGTGTCAGAACCTGCGAGCCAGTATCGGTGGATCCGGTAAACGAGATTACATCCACGCCAGGATGTTCAAGTAGAGCCTTGCCTACCTCTTCTCCTGTGCCTGTCACCAGATTAAGAACTCCTGGAGGTAGTCCCGCCTCTTCGAAGATCTTTACCAGCTCAGCCCCCAGCGCAGGAGTATCAGAAGCTGGTTTGAACACTACGGTGTTGCCGGCCACTAGCGCTGGCATAAGCTTCCATGTGGGGATCGCGATCGGGAAGTTCCAGGGGGTTATAGCTGCTACAACGCCTACTGGGTCCCTAACTGCCATCTGAAACTTATTAGGCATCTCCGAAGGGGTGGTAACACCGAAGAGCCTCCTGCCCTCTCCACCTACGTAGAAGGCCATATCTATGCCTTCCTGCACGTCTCCCCTAGCCTCTGTAAGAACCTTCCCCATCTCCTGAGTCATGAGTCTGGCCAGATCTTCTTTGCGTTCCTTCAGGATGCGACCGACCTCATAGAGTATTTCTCCCCGTCTAGGCGCAGGATATAGCCTCCACTTATCGAAGGCTCTGCGCGCCGCCTCAACCGCTTTGTCTACATCTTCTCTGGAAGACTTAGCCAGGACTGCTACTACTTCCCCATTGGCGGGGTTTATGCTCTTGAAGGTTTCTCCGGTGGATGAAGGTATCCACTTGCCATCGATGTAGTTCATGTACTCTCTCATAACCCTTTTCACCTCCACATACCGCCTCTAGCAGCCGGATTATAACACTATCCGTCACGCCAGTTTGTTGCTTTGGATCAAGATTGCAATTATCATGTTTGTTAGAGAGCAGGAGTTTTCTCCGATGAGACGAAGGCGTAAGTCGCGCTTTGCAAACTCAATGGAAGAGAGGTTTGCCGCCATATTGGATCTCCTGCGCCTTCGATGGCAGTATGAACCCCATACGTTCATCCTGCGCCGCAGATTTGATGGGTCTCCAATGGTAGCTTTTACGCCTGACTTTTATCTCGAAGAGTTTGACCTCTATGTGGAGCTCACTATGCACAAACGTAGATTAGTAACTCTGAAGAACCGGAAGGTCAGGCTGATGCGGGAGAAATACCCGGAGCATAACATCAGGTTGCTTTATCTGCACGATTGCCTGTCTCTGATCCGACCAGTGAGATCCTATAAGGAAAGGGAGAATGCCCTTCGTAGGCTTATCCCCTGGGCATCTCAGGAGTACTACGATCGTGTTAGGTGGCGCAGAAGGTTAGTTAGGCGAGTATCAGCATCTGGTCGTGTCTACTTCCTGGGTAGGGCCCTGTCTTTGGGGGCGGATTGGGCGGGCAAGGAATGTATTATATGGATCTATTCGGACCACCTAGACATAGAGATTGAGAGCAGGACTATAGCCTCTCTGGAATGTGTATATGACAATCGCAAGGACAAATTACTGCATATCCAGCCTAAGGTTCTTATAGATAATGAGCCCCTGGAGGGTAATCTTCTACCCGCAGGTAGAAGAATTCTATCACTAGTGCCAGAGAATACGGGCGACGCGAGCCACAGCTTGGCTCGCTGCTACGCACAGGCTAGTTTCCAATTGTTCTAGGTTTTACGCTTGTTTTACGCTTGCTGTTGATCTTTTTGCGGCCAATTTAGATAAGGGACATATACTCCTTTTCAGTCATGAAGAAACAAGCAGTTGGACTGGAAAGGGGTTGGAAATGATCGGATTTTACTTTATTTATCCGCTAATTGCTATGCTGTTCCTCTTTTGGCTGTTCTACACCCCCAGCAGGCCGTCCTACTAGAAACGAAATAGGAGTGGG
>JBHORE010000148.1:0-3181 GCA_042408415.1 Thermobaculum sp. | reverse complement strand
GAGTGCTGCCAGTACCACAACGACTTCTGCATCGTGCTCGGACATGCCGTGGTCTTTGACTATTGAGGGTTGTATGTTCTTGGCCATCAGGAGGCGAAGGAGTCTGAGGGCGAGGTTGGCGACTATCTGCACATGGACTGGGCCGTGATCACTCATGCCCAGTAGTGGATGTCTTGCCCTTCCAACCTTCGATTCCGTCTCCTTTTCGACCGGCCTGGATTCGGTGTAGACTACCGTCTCATGCTACTGGCACACAAGGCTGATCCGCCGCTGGTGAACCTGATCGCTCGTACTGTCAGCCCTAGCATCTGTTCCTGGTGCAGCGGCACTTAGTACAGCTTACTGGCACGCCTCGGGGGTATAGCCAGAGGGACAAGGTAAAGTTCCCTAAGAGCTCTCTCGAGCGAATCTCTTCCTAGTTGCCCTGTACCCACACGTACCTCCGCTGAGTGGTGCCAGGCAAATTGGCTCTCCTAAAGGCTTCGTGTATCACGAAAGGAGCTAGCCGCCTGGCTTGGCGTGGGAAATTTCTCCGGCTCTTGCCTATTTGGTATCGGCGGCGTGCAGGCTTTGGGCCATCGTCTGGAAGTCCTCAAGTAATCCCTCCCTAACGAGTGTCTCTCTGGAACTGTATACACCATATCCCTCCATCGTCAGATTCATGGGCTGCCCAGCATCCACCACGAAGGCCATAAGTTGCATCTGATCCTCTGCTGGTCTCACAGAGTAAATTACTCCATTGGCAAGACTACTCTCCTTCTGGAACCTCATGCCGGTATCCCGCCAAGACATCTCGATGGCCTCGGCCCAGCCAACAGGATCGGGATGTCGCCTAAACAGCTCAAGCTGCATGACCCGTAGGTTCTTGTTCCTATCTGCCAGCACCTTGTAGTTAGTGGCGGTGAGCACGAGACGATCCGGCTTGTGCTGGGAGTCGGGAGGCACATAGGTCCGTCTATCACCCAGGTCCACTGCTTGCCATCTGGCTGGCACGAGCATGCTATAGCCGAACTCGCGGTCTGTCCTGGGGATCAATAGCCCGATGAGGGGGCTGTGGGCACTCGTGGGACCTCCTCCTGGCCTTGTGGGCAACTGGGATGACCTGAGAGCTGCCGCTACGAGGATGCCTCCTGCCAGCAGGATCACCAGTAGCGGTACGCCCACCCATAGGATAACCTTGCGAGTCATTAATGTCACTCCTCTTAGAAACCAGGGCACCCCACCAGGGTGCTCCCTTCCTGCCCCTCATGCTCCCCTGGCAGCGGTACCTCTACCCGCAGGTCGTAGCTCTGCCCTGCTTGGGTCCTCACGTCTTCCATCACGAGCACTAGATGCCTAACGTGTATAGGTATGTGGTTAAAGTCCAGTGTGAAATCGACCGTCCTGCCAGGCAATGCTTTGCCAACGAATTTCTCCTCGGGCTCTCCTGTCCTCCAGGACCAGCCAGCCCCCACTGCCGGGTAGCGATGCCCCTTGTCGTCCAGTAGGTAATAGGGAGGCGGAGGTGGAGGCTCCCCTTTGGATCCCTCGCGCGTATCATACAGAATGACTGGGGAGCTGCTAGTGTTCGTTAGGCACAGGTACACTACGGTGTAGGTCAGCGCTATCGCTCTGCCTAGTGGTTGCTGGGGCTGGTAGCTCACGCGCCACAGCAGCAGCCGCAGGGGACCTGCCTGTGAGGTGCGCACCGCGTACACATCCCCCTCGTAGTAGCTCGTAGGTTCCACTCCTGCCGGTCCCAGCCTGTTGCACACCACAAGGAATCCCGCCCACAAGGCGATCGCTCCCACGATCCCAACCACGGTTGCAGCTCTTCTCATCCTGTCAGACATTTCCATCACTACCAATCATGGTACACAGGCTCTATCTACCCAGATTATAATGCTAGTAGAATGGCTGGTAGACAGCGCACCACCGAATGGCGTTGTCTCCGAAGTTCATCACGTGATAGGTATTGGTCCGCAGTCTGGTATCTATACGGTAGGGGTACCAATCGTCGCTGATCGTGTACTGGCTGGCATAGGTGTGCTTGCCTATGGACCTGAACAGAAGTGTCGTCCCGGCTTCACAGGGGTAGGTGTCGTTGGTGACGTACGTGTTGTACAGCCATGAGTAGCGCAGGTCGCTGTGACGGTACCAGTGTTCCTCGTACAGCCGCTCGATCATATCCCTGGTATGATCCCATCGCGTGATCATCTTGTAGGACTCATCGTAGCCACAAATGCTGCCATGGCAGTGGTAGTTGCCGACATACTTGGTGCCAGTTGTGCGATCAACTGATGTAATGGAAACTAGTTCATCAGCAGCTATAGCCTTAGAAGCCGTGGCCTCCACCGCCTCAAGGCTCCCAACCATGAGTGCGAAGTCTGTGAACAGCCCCTCACTCACGAGCTGCTCTTTGGAGCCATAAATACCAGAACCATAAAGAGAAGCCACTAGCAACTTGCCTTGATATAACGTATATGCCACAAGCTGAATCTGATCTGCCATTGGCGTGAGTGAATATATCGCGGCCGCAGGTGGCCCTGGAACCCGTTCATACGGGATATTCTGTGCCTCCCAAAACTGCTCCTGGAACTGCGTCCAGGCACTCAAAGAGGTTTTTTGCCTAAGTAGCGCCAGCCCAACGACGGTCATGTTGCTGCTGCCATTTCCCGCTAAGGTGTGAGCATTGGTTACAGTAAGCAGAATCTGATTGTCGGTCCCGTCTGTATTTGTGGGAATGTAACCACGCGCGTCTCCCAGATTCACTTCCTCCCAAGTTGCTGGCACGAGCATCTGGTAACCGAACACGCCATCAGTTTGCTGGACAAATCTCCCAACAAGAGAACTGATAGCTGCTGGGACCGCTGCTCTCACTGCTTGTGGAAACATCAGAGCCAATAGTGATATAGCAAATACGATATGAATCCACGTTCTCATGATCTTATATTCCTCTTTGGCCGGCTTCTAGAACTTGGATGCACCCTAAAAGTTGTGTGTTATGCTACTCTAGCACAAAGCATCTGTCAATCTTTGTGGCAGCATAGAGTAAATCTGCGCACATCAAGGGGGGGCCTGTGGCGCCGCTAGCTGCCATGCCGCTGGAGGAGATCAAGAGCATACTTGAGGCTGGAGGTTTCCATGGCAGGGGTTGTTTGGAGATCATGCCTGTGGAGGGCAACAGGCACCTATCCGAGGC
>JBHORE010000145.1:0-4972 GCA_042408415.1 Thermobaculum sp. | reverse complement strand
GCCGCCAAGGGCTTCACCGTCATCCAAGCAGTGGCCCTCGCTGAGCTGGATGGCCTCACCGTCCCCAATCCCAACGGCGACCTGCCGTTGCTGGACAAAGATCCCACTCGCCCCAACGAGCCCTACTTCAAGCACGTGGACTCTATAGTCGAGCTCGCCGCCTCCCTGGGATTGTACATAGGCATGTTACCTACCTGGGGCGATAAGTGGAACAGGAAGTGGGGAGTCGGTCCCGAGATCTTCAATCCAGAGAACGCCAGGACTTACGGCAGATGGCTTGGACAACGCTACAAGGACGCCCCCATCATCTGGATCCTGGGAGGCGATCGACCGATCGAGTCCGAGTCCCACAGGCAGATAGTCCGGGCTATGGCGGAGGGACTGCGCGAGGGGGATGGCGGTAACCACCTCATGGGGTTCCACACTTGGGGACAGCACTCCTCCTCCGACTACCTACATGAGGAAGAGTGGCTCGACCTGCACATGTGCCAGAGCGGCCACGTACGCAACATCGGCAACTGGCGATGGATAGAGAAGGACTACTCTCTACAGCCCACTCGCCCCTGCATGGATGCCGAGCCCGGCTACGAGGACATGGCCTCCCAGTTCAAGCTGGAGGAAGGCTACCTAGACGACTACGACAACCGCAAGTCCCTCTACTGGGCACTGTTTGCAGGCGCGCACGGTCATACCTATGGCTGCAACCCCGTGTGGCAGATGTGGCTGCCGGGGAGAAACCCCATGCTGGCCACCCGTAGATCCTGGTACGAGGCGCTCCACCTGCCGGGATCCTCTCAGGTGCAACATGCCCGCTGGCTCCTACTGTCCAGACCCTACCTCTCGCGCATACCGGATCAGTCCGTCATCCTGTCGGAGGTAGGCGAGAACACCCATCACGTTAGAGCCACCCGCGATGCTCATGGTTCCTACCTCATGGTGTACATTCCATCCGGCAGGACCGTGGACATCGATCTGGCCCCCCTGCGAGGGGAGAGGGTGAGCGCCTGGTGGTACGATCCCCGCAGGGGCACCGCCCAGCACATAGGCATCATGCCCAAAGGCCCCCATATGGCCTTCTCTCCGCCAGGAGGGGGACCCGACTGGGTGCTGGTGCTGGACGACGCTGAGGCCCACTTCCCACGTCCCGGACAGCCCTGGCCAGCCGCTAAGGACTCCTTGGAAGGGCTGGGAGGTTAGCTCCTAGCCCTCGGGTCTACCAATTATCTCCGACTCTATCCTCTCCCTGATCATGTCCCTAGCCAGCCTATAGGCCTGTATCCTCTCTTGTTGGTCTCCACCAGCCTGCGAGGGATCGGGGATAGACCAGTGCATCGTCTTGGCAGCCCCAGGGAACAAGGGACATGACTCCTTCGCATGATCACACACTGTGATCACGTAGTCCCATTTCTCCCCTAAATAGCGGTCCAACGTCTTGCTCTGTTGCCCAGATATATCCACTCCCACTTCCTTCATAACCTCTATCGCCAGGGGCTGCACACGGGTGGCCTGTGTACCAGCACTGTGGACCTCGAATCTGTCTCCAGCCAGATGACGCAGCCAACCTTCCGCCATCTGGGAGCGTGCCGAGTTGTGAGTGCACAGAAACAGGACCCTAAATCGACGGTCAGACATTTCTCTCCTCCTTAGCTAAGCAGCGAGCGCAGCACCACTAGGTAAAGCCACCCAAGCGCTATCGTGGCCGGCACGGTCAGCATCCAGGAGAGCATTATGTTACCCGCGAGACCCCAACTGACCGCGGTGGTCCTGCGCGTGACCCCCACTCCCACTATCGAGGAGGTGATCGCGTGCGTAGTGCTGATGGGAATGCCTAGCTCCGAGGCCACCTGGATGACGGAAGCCCCGGACACCTCCGCAGCGAAACCCTCAACTGGTTTGAGGTCCACCATCTTGATACCGATGGTGCGTATGATGCGCCAGCCGCCATAGGCTGTACCTATGGCAGCCACCGTGGCTGCGGATGCCGCCACCCACAGCGGCACCACCAGCTCCTCCCACCCAAAATGCAGCGTCATCGCCAGCGCGAGCACTCCCATGGGCTTCTGCGCATCGTTCCTCCCATGGCTGAAGGCCATGTACGCAGCCGATAGCCTCTGCAGATGGGCAAAGAGCCTGTTGGCCTGCCTTCTTCTCATACCCCTACAGAGCCAGTAGATCAGCGTGATGAGCAGCATACCTCCTATGAATCCGAGGCTAGGGGAGGTGAAGATTGCCAGCAGCACCTTCGTCACTCCCTGCCACTGTACTACATCCAGACCAGCGGTGGCGATGCCAGCCCCCACCAGCCCTCCAACCAGACCGTGCGTCTCGCTCACAGGTATCCCGAAGCGGTAGGTGATAAGGCTCCAGGACATGGCACCAGCGAGAGCGGCCACCACCGTTAGCAGCGTGAGCACCCCCGGGTCCACGATCCCCCTACCGATCGTCACCGCCACGGCCGTGCCGGTCATACCACCCAGCAGGTTGAAGGCGCCAGCCATGAGGACCGCGGCTCTGGGAGAGAGCACTCTGGTCCCCACAGAAGTAGCGATCGCGTTGGCGGCATCAGTGAACCCTCCGACGAAGGCGTACACGTAACCCAGGCACATCGCAAGCAGAAAGAGCACTATGCCTTCGCTCAAGAGCATCCTCCCAACCTATCTTCTCACCGCCCCCAGCACCCATATGGTCACCAACACGCAGGTGATGATAATGATCATAAGCTCCCCTCCACCAGACCTGATGACCGGATACCACTTGCTGAGCCCTAGAGAGATGGTTATCCCCAGCAGAGCCCCAAGGCTCACTATCAGGACCAGTAGACCGACCGCCCCCCTCAGTCCTCCCAACCTGTCTATGAACCCAGGATCCATCCAACGACCCTCCCAAGTACAGGACACATCTTCTCTAGATGATAGCAGGAAAACACCTTGTCGAGCATCTAGGGCCCGCGGACGCTCGCTAGGAGAGGAAAAGCGTCCGCGGGCCTGACAGTAGCGATGCCTAGCAGCAAGGCGGGCAGCATCCGCCGCAACAGCCATCGTCACAGCAGAAATCGTACATGGCGCACCTCCTTTCAGCAGGGATCACGGGAGCTCCAAGCACGGACATTACATCGATGTTTATCGATATAAAGGGTCACAAAATACACCTCACTTATCCATGGATACGAGCTCCCCCAGGCATACGAGGGCATCCTTCACTCTGGGCCTCTGGATCTTGTAGTACATCCACGTGCCTTGCCTATGGGCAGTCACCAGCCCAGCCTTGCGAAGGATCCCGAGGTGGTGCGAGATGGTGGGCTGCCCCAAGGGAAACCTGTCGACCAGCTCGCAGACACATACCGGTCGCTCGCTTGCTGCCAAAAGCTTGAGTATGCCCAGGCGAGTGGGATCGGCCAGCGCACGTAGCAGGGAAGCCTCCTGCTCGAGCTCCTCCCTCTCCAACAGGTTCTGGGGATCACCCCCAACGCAGATGCACTCGCGATCGTCTTGTCCAGTGGCCACGTACTCCATAACGTCCTCGCTTGGCTGATACTAACACAAATATCGAAGTTTGTCAATATAGTGACACACGACATCTGGGTCGTCTCAGAGGTGGCCGCTTACAGCGTAGCGGCCACCTCTGCCTGCCGCCTCATGTAGTGCACGGCGGCCACCCCGAACAGCAGGGCAAATCCCAGCGATATCAGGAGATCTACCACCAGGCGGGTGCCCACCGACGGGCTCCGCAGCACGGAGGCTGTAATGCCGTCCATCAGCCAGTACGTCGGCAGTATCCGGATCCAGCGACCGAGCTCCCCCTGCGAATTGGCGGTCAACAACGGGTTGGCCAGGAACACAGGTAACATGTAGGCGAAGACGCTCAGCCCAGAGAACGCTTGCACCGCCCCTTGCGAGCGCAGGATACTGCCCACCAGTAAACCAAGGACCACGCTGAAGAGCGTGCCCGCCAGGATGAACAGCAGCAACCATGACAGGTACGTACCGGTCTGCCACATGATGACCAGCACCAGGAGAGACATGACCAACTGGTAGGCGCCCGCCACGAGCGCCTTAGCTAGCACTATATCCCACCAGGAAGCCGGTGAGACCATTAATACCTTAATGGTCTTCTTCTCGACCTCCTCCACTAACAGCCACGGTGCCAGCATGGACCCCAGCACGAAGGAGAAGGCAAGGGCAGTGACCAGGTAGAACTTGTTGATATCCGCCACTGGGCTGGAGCGCGGAGGGTTGACCACCTGAGCCTCTATCTGGATAGGATCGGGCGCTAGCAACCCCCTCGCATAGTTCACCAGAGCGGCCTGCAGGAGCTGGGCCCGAGACTCACCCACCTCATCTCCATCCAGGTACAGGCGGACGATCGGGCGCTCTCCGGCTCGCACGGCCTGCTCGAAGCCCTCCGGCACCACCAGGCCGACCGCGTAGGAACCGTCACGGTTCGGCCCAAATGCCCCGGCGACCTCCTCGGGAGAGTCAGCAAGCGTCACCCTGACGTCGCCGAACCCTTGGGACACCACTCCCGCGAGGCCCGCATCGGCGCCCTTGTAATCCGGGTCGTACACCAGCAAGTTAGTCACAGTCTCCCGACCTATGATCCTGCCCATGAACAGGAAGAAGGCCGACATGACCGGTACCATCAGCACCACTATCAGCAGCTGCTTGTTGAGCAGCACCTCCAGGACGTCTTTTCTAGCTATAGCCAGGATCGCACGCGAGTTCATACCCACACCTCCAGATCGATCATTCTAGCTTAGCACCAGCCACCCGAAGGAACACGTCCGCCAGGGAGTCCTCCATCGTGTGCGCCGACCGCACACGCCCTCCAACTATCCAGCTCATGAGTCGGCTCACCTGCCCTGGATCGTCCAGATCCAACACCTGCTCTTCAAGATCCTCATCCAATAAAACCCGCATCCGCCGCTGTGCATGCTGCAGGCGCAGCTCGAGGGGCGTACCGATCGCCACCACTC
>JBHORE010000144.1:0-5566 GCA_042408415.1 Thermobaculum sp. | reverse complement strand
GTGCAACCACTTGATGGGTGTTCAAACATGAACAAATCGTCGATAGCTGCCCAAGAGCGCACCGGTATGGGCAGCAGCCTTACGGGACGCTGGTCGTGCCTCGGCGTCGCTGCGGAATCTACGGCACGGAAAGGAGGTGAGAGAGGTGAAGGAGTACAAGAGCCCGGAGCTAAGGGAGTACGGTAGGGTCGAGGAGGTCACAGCTGGTGCTACCGGCAACAAGCCAGACTACGTAGTACAAGGTGGCCAGCTCGTCATCGACAACAACAACCCTACCTGCACCAACAACGTACCTTACGGCGCCTGCGTGCGTATCTAAATTTGGCGCTTTGGCCGGTGCGCAGCTTCGGCACAGGCATTTACAACCTGTGCCGAAGTATTTTAATGTCTTGTCCTCGACACTTTAGCTCAACCAATGCTACACCTATCCTGCAGGCTGAACAGCTACGATAGCTCTGGTGATGCCAGCTCTCGTAGGAGATAAAAATTGATAGGTTCCACAGAACACCTGCTAAACGTTAGTGATCACCACCGTGTTGAGGGTGCTTTTTACTCGATCTACGGCGTAGTGGTGCGCAGCGATATCCCTCTGCCCATAGATGCCGTAACGCAAGCCGCTGAAGGTACCTCCCTTACGTTCAGGTACGTGCGGGGCGAGCCCCCGACGCTATCTGGGAACATGGTTGCCGAACTGCGCTGCTATGCTCCCTGCCACGAAGGCCGAGTGGCCGTTCGCCTGTATAGAGATCCCAAGGGCTTCTGGCTGTGGCAAGATGCCGTGGGCAGCTTTCGCATCCATTCCGGAGGTCGACTGGCAGAGGTATATCCTAAACGAGACTTGCCACAAGAGATACTAGGCCACGTTCTCCTCGGATGGGTAAGTGTATTTGCGCTCCAGAGAGCTGGTCATCCAGTACTGCATGCCGGTGCTATCATGACCGAGAGAGGTACCGTGGGGTTTCTTGGCCACAAGGGACAGGGCAAGACGACTATGCTGGCCAACTTCATGGCGAAAGGTCATGCCCTACTCACAGATGATGCGTTGCCTTTGCAGGTCTCCCCAAGGGGTGTAATGGCAATGCCGGGCGTGCCGATTGTACGCTTGTGGTCCTCCACCGCCGAGATGCTCGGCTGTGCTGGTAGCTTGCAGACCCTCATCCCCAACTACGAGAAGAAGTACCTTAAGCTACACGATGGCTTCCAGAACAGAGCTGCACCATTGAGGGCCTTGTACCTGCTAGATAGGTATGAATCAAGACTTTGGCAAAGCAGTCAGGTGACCTTCACTCTGCTGGAAGGCTCTGCTGCCGTGGCTACCTTGGTCGCTCACACGGCCCTTCGTGCGTTGTTGCAGCCCGACGAAGCAGCCAGGCTGCTGCCGATGTACGCCGAGGTGGTGCGACGGGTGCCGATCAAGATCTTCAGTTATCCCAACGGCTTTGAATACCAGGATCTCGTGTATGAGGAGATCTTACGAGATCTGCGGGGCGCACCGTGAGCGGGATAGCTGTCATCTTCCGACTAGATGACCGTCCGCCTGCTCCTGAGGCTCTATGGGCAATGCTGGAGGCATCTGCCTACAGAGGTCCTGATGGCGGATATGCTGAGTTCCTAGGGCCTGTAGCCTTAGGATACCTGCATATGGCCATCGCGCCAGAGGAGGTACATGAGACCCAACCTCTCGTCAGCCCACTTACAGGCTGCGCGATCGTGGCCGATGCACGCATAGATAACCGTGAGGAAATGTTAAGTAGGCTACGGCACAGCACATCTAGGAACTCCAGCGATGCTCACATCATCCTACGTGCCTACGAAGAGTGGGGGGAGCAAGCAGTGTCTATGCTGCTAGGGGATTTTGCCCTGATGATATGGGACCCACGTAGGCAAAGACTGCTGTGCGCCCGAGACAGCGCTGGCCGTCGTGAGCTATATTACAGGTCCAACTCTAGAGAGTTCGTGGCAGCATCCGATCTGCATCAGCTGATGCAAGACCCGTTTGTGCCCGTGCTGCCTAATCCGGATAAGGTTCACACGTTTCTTCTACCGTCGAGCGTGCTCTCCAGCGAGAAGCAGGAGGCTGCCACCTACTATGAGGGCTTATGGTCCGTCGAGCCCGGAAGCCTTTTGGTGGTCGAACAGGGGCATGTAAGCAGCAAGAGATACTGGGATCTTAGGCCTCCGCATGAGATCCGCTACAGGCGGGAGAGCGACTACGCCGAACACTTCTTGGATCTATTCGCGGAAAGTGTGCGCGCCAGGCTTCGCAGCTCCCACAAGGTCGGGTTGCTGCTCAGCGGAGGGCTCGACTCCTCGTCCATAGCCTGTATGGTCCAGTTGCTCTATCGGACCGGTCGAGCTAAGGATGGTGGCTTTGCTACCTTTAGCACAGTGTACGAGGGGCTGGAGTGCGACGAGAGGCCACTTATCGCCGAGATACAGGATATGTACGGCTTCGAGGCTCACTTCCTGTCTCCCGGTGGCTATGCTGGCAGACTCCAACTGGAGCCCGCGGGTTTCCAGGTTGCGCCCAATATGGGGATGAGCGAAGGGTGGGATATCATCATGGGTGCTGCCAAATCAGCAGGTGTGAAGGTGCTCTTGACAGGGGATCTGGCTGATGCATGCATTGCCGGCTCTCCGCTGGTGTTCGACTCTCTCGTTCGGCACGGTGGATGGAGGGAGCTGCTGCGTCGCCTGCAAGCCTATCGTAAGATGTCGGGTGCTCCTCTACTCAATACCCTGCTGTGGGATTGCGGAGTGCCTCTGCTGCCCATCGCGCTGCAGCGCTGGCTGATGGCCAAGCACGTGTTGCGAGCCGCTCCCAGATCCCCCGAGAGGCTGTTGCCCGACTGGATGCCTAGGGAGTTGAGACGAGAGCTAGGAGCGATGGAGATAGGTCGAAGAGTTAGTGCTGAGCGTAATAGACTGTTCTCATCTCCTGCCAGACAACAGGAATATGAGCTGCTATACCCTCCTCCCCTCGAGTGCTACCCGGCGCCGTGGTCGTTACAGATCGCCCAACCCTTTGCCGACCGTAGGCTGCACGAGTACTTGTTGGCGATACCGCCAGAGGTCAAGTACAGGCCGCATCCGGACACGGAGGAGTTCTACGCCGGCGCCAAGCGGGTGCTGCGGGAGGCCATGAGGGGCATCATGCCTGAGACCGTCCGCACCCGCACATCCAAGACCCACTTTGCCGCGGCCTTTGAACGGGAGCTGGACCTAAATTGGCACCTCTACGAGCAGGCCTTCGGCCCAAGAGGGAGGTCGGAGATCGCCGAGCGCGGCTACATAGACCAGGAGAAATTCTGGCAGAAGTTACAAGAAGTGAGGCATGGGCAGCGCGGGCGCGACTTCCTGTATGTGATGTACATAATCGGCTTGGAGACTTGGTTGCGAGCCCTGGATCTTCCTCATCCTCAGGTCGTCACTGTACCTCCCCCGTGGCATGAGCGGAGCGTAACGGCTAGCAGTGGAGTGGATGATGGCTTCTAAGCGCTCACAGATATCGACAAGCGAGCACGAGAGGTTGACGGTTGATCTGGAAGAGGCTAGGCGGCTGTACGATGCGGGCCGATATCAAGATGCCGAGCAGATCTGTCGCGCCCTGCTGCTGGAGGGAGGGGATCGCGCGGAGGCGTTGCATATGTTGGGGCGCATCATGTACAGACTCGGGCGACTTGAGATGTCGGAGGCTATGTGCCGGCGAGCTCTGACCTTTGCCCCATCTTCTCCCGATATCCTACTCACCTTGGGACAGGTGCTCTACAGTACCGCGAAGGTACCAGAGGCGGTAGATGTTCTTGAACAGGCGCTTGATACCTCTCCAGATAACGTGGAGGCTCATGCCGTATTGGGTGCCGCGCTGCAGGAACTAGGGCGGTTCGAGGAAGCCGTCCATCACTGCAGGCTGGCGGTATCGTTAGATCTCGAACACGCACGATCTTACTTTCATCTCGCAAACGCCCTTTGTGCCCTGGGAAAGGTGGACGAGGCCAGGATTGCCTTCTCTAAGGCTTTGGAGCTGGACCGCAGCTATGGGGATGCTCACCGAAGATTGGCCCTAGCACTAGTGGCCGTGCATAGGTTGGATGAGGCGCGAAGGCTCCTGCAGGCCGCAGCAGCGATCGATCCCGATGATCCCGAGGTGGAGTTTGCGCTCGCCTCCCTGGAGGGTCGAGCGGTTGAGCGTGCTCCGGAGAAGTACGTCTCAAGCTACTTCGATAGATATGCTCAGGATTTTGACGCTCACCTGCGCAACGTCCTCCGATACAGAGCTCCCGAGCTTGTGGTAGAGGCCGCAAAGCGGCATCTGGATGAGGGAGCTCGTAGCTTGGAAGTGCTGGATGCTGGTTGCGGCACTGGGTTGTGTGGGCCTCTGTTGCGTCCGCTGGCCCATAGATTGGTGGGGGTTGATCTCTCGGCTGGCATGCTGCAAGTGGCCCAAAAGAGAGGTCTATACGATGAGCTAGTGCAAGCCGAGCTGACTGAATGCCTCGCCAATAGCCAAGATGCTTATGACCTCGTCGTGGCTGCCGACGTGTTAGTGTACTTTGGAGATCTGCTGCCCCTGCTATGTGCCGCGAGAGGAGCACTGCGCATGGGGGGCATTATGGCAGCTTCGCTCGAGCGCTCTGATACCGAGGGGTACCTACTGTTGCCTACCGGAAGATATGCTCACAGCGAGAGGTATGTACAAGATGTGTCTCGCATGGCCGGCCTATCCCTTGTGGAGTTGTTTGATTGTGAGCTGCGGCTGGAGGGAGGTGAGCCCGTGATTGGCTTGATAGTGGTGCTGCGCGCATAACCCTGATCCATGCCCTCAGATGGCCTGTGTGTTCGTGGTCTGGGTATCGGACATCCTTGGTTTCCTCAACCTAAACTCAATCTCATCCTTACTTGTAGCCGATCTCTGGATGTTATCCTCATGATGTGGTGCCATCTCAGACCAAAGCAAGTTGTGCATGATGGTCCCAACGTGAAACGCCGAGATAAGCGTTGCTAAGTCTCCTGTACGCATCCAGGGAATCGGCGTGACCGCCTCACATATGTGGATCGAAGGGGGACGGTCGATCCTCAAAATATACGCCCAAGGGGAGGTGAAGAAGATGATGAAGCAGTACACAGCGCCCAAGCTTTTGGAGTATGGAGGCCTCACTGAGCTGACCTTGGGTCAGCATGGCAGCCTACCTGATTACAATGTCAAAGGGCAGGTGATAGCTAACGATAACTGCTCTCTGCCCGAGGAGGGGCCAGGAAGTAGCGGCAACTCCAACCCCTTTGTTTGCCTTACAGGGTCGGTATAGAGCCTGTGGATCTGGATCGGTGCGTACGGTTAGGGGGAGGGATTTTGCCTCCCCGACCCGTGATCCTGATCGTTTGCTTAGACCAAGATAAGTCGTGCAGGAGCGAGATGAGACATCTACTTAGGTATTTGTTGGACAACAGAAGCCTTTGGAGGGTATGGCTACCCTTGTTGGTGCTATCTATGTGCACCCCGCTGCTGGCCATAGCCATACCCGTGGTCGAGAAGCGCCTGATCGATGGCGTGCTCCTAGCACGCAGG